>JBHAEP010000073.1:0-6057 GCA_041855665.1 Nanosynbacteraceae bacterium | reverse complement strand
GCAAAGTTTCAATCAAAACACTAAGATGCAACTCACCTCGACCGCTAACAACAAATCCTATTCCATCTTCTTCAACTCGAAGACTAACATTTGTTTCAAGTTCTTTCTTAAGCCTATCACCAATCTGTCGGCTGGTATTAAATTCACCCTCTTTACCTTTCATCGGGCTAGTGTTTGGACCAAGATACATAGAAAGAGTCGGCGCCTCAATATCTATCACGGGCAATGCTTCAGGATTCT
Source organism: Nanosynbacteraceae bacterium (assembly GCA_041855665.1). GTDB lineage: Bacteria > Patescibacteriota > Saccharimonadia > Saccharimonadales > Saccharimonadaceae > JBHAEP01. Next base: position 5,817 of record JBHAEP010000073.1, on the reverse strand, counting down.
CTTTATCTGTAATTGTTTCCCCAATATGCGCATCAGCCACGCCTGTAATTGCTACGATATCACCAGCAATAGCAGCGTCAGTCTCTTCACGATTCAAGCCTCGGTATGTAAAAATTTTATCAATCTTGGCACTGACATTCTGTCCATCGCGCTTAATTAGGGTGATTGGAGTAGATTTTTTTAGTGAACCTCGAGAAATACGACCTATCGCATATTTTCCAAGGAAAGAATCATACTGAAGACTTGTTACAAGAAGCTGGAAAGAGCCGTCTACATCAACACTAGGAGCTGGAATATCATTAATAATAGCACTAAATATCGGAGTTAGGTCAGCCTCTTCCTCAGGATTTTCAGGCATCTCACTCCAAGCTTTTCCGTCTCGACCAATCGCATAGTAGACAGGGTAATGTAGCTGATCTTCGTCGATAGCAAGTTCTAGGAATAGATCAGAAACCTCATCCAAAACTTCATCGATTCGGCGAGAAGGTTTATCGATTTTATTAATAACCACAACCGGCTTCAAGCCAAGCTCAAGAGCCTTACTTAAAACAAATTTAGTCTGTGGCATCGGTCCTTCCTGCGCATCAACAACCAACAAAACACCGTCCGCCATATTCAAGGTTCGCTCAACTTCACCGGAAAAGTCGGCGTGGCCTGGAGTATCAATAATATTTATCTTGTAATCATTATAGTAAATTGATGTCTGCTTGGCTGTGATAGTGATTCCACGCTCATGCTCTTGATCGCCAGAGTCCATGATTAAACTCTGCTCCATCTCGGCTTGATTGGCGCGGAATGTATTACTTTGCTTTAGAAGTCCATCAACCATGGTTGTTTTTCCGTGGTCAACATGGGCTATGATCGCAATATTGCGAATAAATTTTGGATCTTTCATATTTTTTCCTGTTTTATCGCAGTCCTCGCTAACTGCTTATTTTATCTGTATAATTATACCATAAATTTACCATTTTACCTAGACAATTTCATGGATGATTCGTGATCGAGTAGCCATATTTTTCTATCCACACCTCCAGCATATCCAGTAATTCTACCGTCAAATCCCACAACCCTATGACAAGGAATTATTAAACTAATTTTATTCTTCCCGACAGCGGAACCGACAGCCCTAGCTGACATCTTCCCGGAAGTTCGTTTTTTGGCAAGATTTTTAGCAATATCACCATACGTTTTAGTCTCTCCGACATCTATAGATAATAATTCTTTCCATACATCCTGCTGAAAACTTGTTCCTCTAGACTTAATACTTGGAACAAACCCAGGAAAAGACCCGGAAAAATACTCATCTAGCCACACTTTAACTTCTTTAAAAATATCTAAGTCCTGAACTTTGTAGTCATTCAGCCCTGCCATTTCATACTTTTGACCACTAAACCAAAGACCAGTCAAAAAACGACCATCGCTCGCAATAATTATCTCACCAAGGGGTGAATCGTAAAAATTCAAATAATTCATATTAATAAAACGCCCCATAACGAAGCGTATTTATACTAAAATTCTCTGGTGCGCTGAAGAAGACTCGAACTTCCACGCCTGCAATAGGCACTAGCCCCTCAAGCTAGCGCGTCTACCAATTCCGCCACCAGCGCACAAGATAACCATTAGGCTATATAGTCATATTATCACATTTTATGGACTGGTGTAAACGCGAGTTTTATTAACAGCCCAATACTGAACATCTGCATATCTATCTACAGCAGAAACTAGCTGATTTTCCCTGTCGTAAGTTTTCGTACCCGGAGTATGAACATAATATACATTCGACCTATATAGACCTATAGCCGGAATGTCATCTATCCACTTCTGAGTAAAAGCCTTATATCTTTCAGCGCGATTAACCAAGTCTCGCTTACCTCTAGCCGAAATCAAAGCATCATCCGCTAAAGTACTCTTATAATTTGAGAAATTCAAACCGTTCTGATTGGCCTGAGAGGAATGCCAGAATGCAAAAACGTCGGGATCACCACCAATTTCAAAATCATGAACCAAAATAGCAAAATTCCTTGGTCGTAAAATTTTACTCACTAAATCATCTCCGTTTGCTACTGGATCAACAATATTTACATCAACAGCCACGCCAACAGCCTTCCACTTAGCTGACAAAAATTCCACAGTCTTCTCGATTTGACCACCTTTAACACCGACAACTTCTAGTCGCAGCTCTTTGCCGTCCTTTTGACGAACACCAGAATCACCAGGAGTCCAGCCTGCCTCATTTAGTAAGACTCGGGCTTTTTCTACATCAACAGAAGGTACGCTTGGTAAGTTCGTGTTTACCTGACTAGGCAATATAGGCGTACTTAAACTATCTAAATCACCTGATAAATTCTTCCTTAGTTCATTAATGTCAAGAGAATATCGAAGAGCTTGACGCACCTTCAAATCGCTCAGAGTTTCATTGTCCATATTCATCAAGGCAAAAACACCATTGTTTACAGAAGAATGTTCAATGTCATACCTAGCAGAATTAATGTCACCAATAGATTCAGATTGAATGTCGCTAGCTGCATTAACTTCGCCAATCTTTAAAGCCTGTAGAATATCCTCTTCCTTACCGTAAACATTCAACTGAAATTTATCCAGTTTCGGAGAACCCTTAAAGTAATCCTGATTGGAGCTTAAATAGACAGTTTTTCGATTATTTAAAAGGTCAATATCCTGAGTAAATCGAAACTTAAACGGACCAGTACCAATAGGATTTCGACTAAACTCAGATTCTCGAATAGTGGCGACATTGACCCCGCCCAAAATATGCTTAGGGACTATAGGAAAAGTCAAACTACTAGCAAAAGGTGCATATGCAGCCGGCAACTCAAACCTAACGGTTATATTGTCCACTTTATCAACCTTGAAGTTAGACCATCCAGAAATTACAGTTCGAACATCTGGATTTTTCATCAAATTAACAGTAAAAACAACATCATCGGCAGTTAATTTTTGACCGTCATGCCAATAAACATCATCTCTAAGCTTAACAGTGTAAACAGTTTCAGCATCATTGACCTCAACTTTCTCAGCTGCATCGTAATTTAATTTACCAGTTTTATCGTACCGATAAAGACTACTAAACATTAAACGGGATGCCGATTTCTCAGCTGAAGATTTCGCAAAAAGCGGATTTAAACTGTCAACCGGCCCTAAAACAGCTTCAGAGTAAGTTCCACCGTCTACGTAAGCTTCTTTAGTGTAGCTATTTTGAAACCAAATAAACTGGATAGCGGCAGCTAAAATCAAAACCCCGACAAGCACCATCCATAAAACAACTCGCCTCTGAACAAGTCGAACATTATTTATGCGCTCAAAAACGAACTTTCTAGCATGATTTACGGTAGCAGCCTCAGCATTCTTTGCTCGAATACCGATACCAGACTTTCCAAAAGAAAGTTTCTGAAACTTTTTCCAGTTTGTTTTTCTTGGATTTTTCACGATTCTATTTTTAATTAATTCCTGGCAAGACTAAACCAACTAAAATTGACATCACAAATATTACTGCAAAAAATATTGTCACCTCAAAAAGATTTTTCTCAAAACCGCGGCGAGTAGTGAAAACTTCTCCAGAGCTTCCAAATCCAGCACCAAGACTAGAACCTCGCTGCTGAAGCAATATTGATAAAATCATCAAAATAGCTGAAGCCACTGTAATAATTTGCAAAATTAAATTAATAGACATTTCATCTCCTTTATTTTTTCTCTGGCTGATAATTAACCATAGTGCTTATTATATAGTTTACCAAACTTAACAGCATTCCGGTAATAATTGAGTTCAAAAAAGTCATAGAAAGATTTGGCGCCAAAGCCAACGTAACATAAACCAAGATACCGTTAACGACCAACATAAACAAACCTAAAGACCAAACTATTGCCGGTAACGACAAAATGATTAAAATCGGACGCAAAACCGCATTTACAAAAGAAAATATCAATCCAGCAATCAAGCAAGCACCAAACCCAGCTGTTACGTCAATGTCATCATAGCCGCTTCCAAAAACACGAAATGCCGCCCATAATGCTACAGAATTTAATAGCCATCTAACTAAAAATAAAACTATTGGATTTTTCATCTTTTATCTATTATATCCAATTTTTAATAGTCTGTCGACAATCCCGAACTTAAGTTTTTAATTCCATCACCAGTAAATAGAATATTCTCTTCAATTCGAACGGCGATATTTTCATCTGGAACATAAATACCAGGCTCAACTGTTATTATCATTCTCTCGCAAAACTCTTTTGGCCCGCCCAGAGAATCATGAACATCAACACCAAGCCCATGGCTGATAGCATGCGGGAAATATTTATAGAAATTAGCTTCATCATCAAAACCAGACATCAAACCAAGCTCTACTAGATATTTTTTAATGATATTATTTGAAAATTCAACATACTCGCCAACATCACGCAAACCTTCATCTAAAGCTCGTAAGATACTTTTAGTGATCTCTTGGACGGCGGAGTGAATATCTTTTTGACGCCGACTAACATCACCGAAGGCATAGGTTCGGGTAATATCTGCCGGGTAATATTCTAGTTTTGTAGCTGCATCAATCAAAACCATATCGCCTTTTTTCAAAATTTGATTATTTTTAGAGTAATGAAGCGTACAAGCATTAAGACCACTGGCCACTATCGGATCATACGCTTGACCGTTAAATCCAGCTCCACGAAATTCTTGCCACAAATCAGCCTCTATCTGGTATTCAAATTTATACTCTTTAGATTTAATTTTTTTATGAATTAATTCAAAAGCGTCAATGGTTTTATCTACAGATTTCTGGATTAATTCAATCTCTTTATCGGTTTTTATAGACCTTGTCTGAGAGAGTAGTTTTGACACATCATGAATCTCACTAAACCTGCCGTTTAATTTATTCATGAGGTTTTTACGTGCTGGATTTTCGAAATTATCATCATAAAATCGACGACTATCTTCATAAGTCAGCGCGTAAACTTTGGCATTTTCTTGCTGAATTTTGTCAAGTACGGTATCAAACTCTGAGTCTAAAATAACATCATCAGCTGCACTAATTTTCACAGCTTCATCTTTCGATAAAGACCCTTCAAAAACTCTGGTGATTTCATCGAATTCTGGCATGACGAGAATCAAATAGTCTCGACCCGCATCATAAACTAACTTCCAATTCTTCTCATCTATTCCACACATCCACCAAAAATTCGACTCCTGTCGAAAAGCAAAAGCCATATCACTAGCTGCCTGAACTTCTTGATTTCCAGCCAATATAACATAACCTCTACCAATTTTTTCTGCTAGATTTTTTCGATGTAATTTGAATTCACTAGAGTTAATCACGAGCTACCTATAAAAATTTATAAAGATTTTAATTTATGATTCATACAAATATTATACCAAATTAAGACAAGCTGTTATTTTTGCAGGTCTTTATCAGTCCTATTACTTAAGCACCCTTTTAATCTCCGTCGCTAACCTTTCACCGACGACTTCCCTCAAATCTTCATAGCTAGCGCCAGCCACACCGCGCGCACTGCCGAATTTCTTTAAGAGTTTCCTTTTCGTTACGGCACCTACTCCAGAAATTTCATCTAGTAAACTCTTGCTAACTTTCTGACGCTTTAGAGTTGAATGGTAATTAACTGCAAAGCGATGAGATTCATCACGAATCCTCTGGAATAGCTTCACAATATCACTATACGGCGACAGGCTTGACCCTCGAAGGTTTTTAGAGTGACCAGAGGCGTTAATCTGATCGGCGTGCAGATTTACAGCAGTAAACTCTTTTCCAAAATCAACAAAAACCCCAGTAATTTTATTATTTTGAATCT
>JBHAEP010000072.1:0-9934 GCA_041855665.1 Nanosynbacteraceae bacterium | reverse complement strand
CATAATCTACAAGGCAACTCATATGAACTAAACTATGGAAAAGATGGCGAAGCAAAAATTACTCGAGTTTCAACCAATAAAATTTCTAACCCTCACCAGCACGTTGGTGCGATTTACAGAAAAGGTCAAATAACATCTGAACTTCCAGATATTATGACAATTTCTCAACCAATTGGCTATTCTAGTGATCGCAAAAAACACTCTTTTGCCACTGATGGGTTTGAATATCGATCTTCACGGATTAAAATCGGAGATGATATTTATACCTTGGTTCTTAATGTCGGATTAAGTCAAAATGGTAAATTATTGTATGAGATTAACAACATCAAGAAAGAGGCTCGTAACAGTCAAAAACTGTTTCGTAGAGCCTCTTATGATACGTCATCTGGCCGTCCAAATGCGACAATGTCGCCAGTGGATGTACGTCCGAAAACGGGGCAATTACAGTCCACGTATCTTGATGGTAATATAGCACAAGATAGCGGTGATGTCAAAGTAACTTACTTCAATAAAAGTAGAAGCCCGCAACAAATGCAGGCTTCTAGCTCCGAGGGCGTAACTGAACTTAATCCGTTACGACCACGCCCTGAGCGATCCTCGGAGGCTTATGCTGATAATATACCACAAACTGATGAGAATATCAAGTATAAGCTAGATGACGATGTTGATGACTATGTTAAACAACAGGTCAAAGCTCAAAAACAAGCCATTAAAACTCCGTTTAAAGAAAAAATAGTCAATGCTTTAGATTATGCTAAGCATTGGCTGGTTGATGATGCTGTGGCTTATGAACGACAACTCAAACAGGCTGTTAAAGACGGCAAATTGTCTAAAATTGAAGCTGAAAGTCTCAAGCAGGAAATCCGCAACAATATAGATAGTGTCCGAGCTTCGGAAATGATAGCTCAGCAGTTTATTAAAGACAGTGGCTTATCTAAACTAGGCAAGCTCAGCACTGAAGAATTAAACCAGTTCCAGCAATATCTAATTGCTAGACGTCACGCGGCAGATTTACACAAGCGTGGTATTAAAACCGGACGAGACTTAGATGCAGATTTAGCAATAATTAAGCAATTCAAGAATAAGTTTAAACATCAAGAAAAAGTTTACCGAGAGTTTAACAAAAAACTGTTAGGCTATATGAAAGACAACGGTCTAATATCTAAAAAGTCGCATAACAGCTTAATTAAGAATAATGACAGTTACGCTCCATTCCAGCGCTTAATGGACGATGTTAGTGGCTTTACTGGTCATTCACAACAGTTGGGTAATTTAAGTAGTGAACAAGTCATCAAGGGCATTAAAGGTTCAGAGCGAACTATTCTCAACCCATTAGAAAGCACTATGATTAACGCTATGCGAATTATCAACGAGGGCAATCGTAATATTGCGGCTCGGCAAATTGCTGAACAAATCTACGGACAAGAATATCGGTTGCGTCAAGGACAAAAGCCACGAGCTGGTTATGACACAATCAACTTCATAGATAATGGCAAAAAAGTATCTTATGAAGTGCCGAAGCTGGTTGCTGAAGAAATGAAGCGCCTGAATCGAATCTTGCCAGATGGTGTTGATAAAATCATTAAAACCTTAGCTCTACCGGCCAAAACTCTACGAGCTGGTGCGACTTCTCTTAACCCCACTTTTGCGGCTAGCAACTTAATTCGTGACCAGCTCACCACTATGCTCACCGGTAGTGCCTGGAATAATCTAAAAGGCACGCCAAAAGCATTTCTAGCTACTTTTGGCTTAAGTCAAAAAGCTAGCAGCGAGTTAAAGCGAGTAGGTGTAATTGGCAGTGAATATCGTCAAACCTATGGCTATAAGCAAGGTGATTTAATGAAAGAACTCCAAAAAGAGCATCAGCTGCCGCGTAAGGCTTGGGATAGATTAAGACATCCAATTGACGGACTAAATGACTTGATTGGTCTTACAGAATACTTTACACGTGCGCAACAATATTTTGGTACTGATGGAGATATAGCAACCAAAGCTCAGGCAGCACGTAACAACACCCTGAACTTCTCGCGTGGTGGCTCAGCAGTAATGGTGGCAAATAAAATTGTGCCATTCTTAAATGCTGGAGTGCAAGGTGGGCGACAAGTCGCTAATCAGCTAATTAAAAGGCCAGTCCATACTGTCAGTGTCTTAACAGCATTTGGTCTGATTGCTTACGCAGCCAAAGGAGTAAACTCGGGTGATGAAGAGAAAAAAGAACTCTACAACCGAATTGGCGAACACGAAAAACGAACCAACATCATTGTATTTAAAGAGGGCGCTCATTACGATCCGAAAACTAATCGAGTTGAGGGCGTGATTAAAATCCCGATTCCTCAATTTGTCTACCCTATCACTGATTCGGTTAATAATCTCAAAGGTAAACCTGAGGACTTTATGCGAGTAGCGGGTAATTTATTGGAAGTATTTAGTGGCATTGATGTCAATAACCCAGTGAATCAGCTCACGCCAACAGCTATTAAGCCGTTTATCGAACAAGGCTTTAATAGAAATAGCTTTACTGGACGAGAATTAGTTAGTGAATATGACAAGAATCTAAATCCAGAAGATAAAGGTGCTAAATATACAACTGGCATAGCTCGCCAACTAGCTAAATTGACTGGAGTTGATGCACCAGTGATTGATAACTTCATTCAAAACTGGAGTGGTGGTTTAGGTAAAGATTTAGCCAAAAGTCTAACAGATAATCCAGATAATCAGGCTGATGGTGGCGGCATCAAAAGAATGCTTGGCGAAGGCGTTAATCGACGTTTCTTGTCGGCTGGTGTAACTAGTCAATACCAGATAGCTGATGAACAGGCTAACTATTTCAAGCAAGCCATTAAAAACACTTCTGAGTTTAAAAAACTTAGCCTAGACGATCAGAGAAAAGTGCTCAATACTGTAGATAGTGATTTGACAAATATCGCTAGAAATAAAAATAAGTTAGAGCGAGGCGAAGAGCGTAAAAAAGATATCTCTGAGCGGCAGAGTGATTTATTGCAAGGATTAGGAGCTAAAGATTACTTATCGCGAGTGTTAATCGGCGAGCGTAAAATCAATAAAGAAAAGCTCTATAGTCAAAGTGATGCTGAATATAATGAATTCAAAAAGGATTATGACAAAAAACTAACCAAGGGTGAATACAGTCGCCGTGGCAAAATTGAAGCCGACAAAAAACTCAAAACGCTCGAGGCTGGTAAAGATTTTCCAAAAGAAATTCGCGATTTGTATGGTCTAAGCGGGGAAGAATTACGAGAACTAGTCACCACCAGCCAAGACGGCCAGTATGTGCTTGATGAGGTCTTAAAATACGATGATAAGTTAGTTAAAGCTGGGGTGGAAAAAAAGAACAAGTTCCGCGATAAGTACGGCAACTTAAATATTGGTGAGCGGGTTGAACGCGGCAGTCGAGGTCGACGTGTATCGACTAATATACCTAACGTCCATACTATATCAACCGACATGCTCCTAAAAGGTTTGCGAGAGTCAAAAACCAGTGGTAAATTCCAGGCTGTTAAAAGCTACAACATCAGTCGGGGCAAGCGTATTCGTAATTTACAAAGACTAAACGGTGGACGAACAGTAAGCTTGAAAAAACGCTAGATCTAAGCTATAATTAAATCAAATATAGCGATCTACCTAGATACAGGCGATCAATACTACAAATTAGTATTCGCCTGTATTTTTTATGCTTTTAAGAAGAAAGGTAGAAATGAAAGTTGACGATGTAATTCAAAAAGCCTATCAGATGGCCAGTGGTGATGACGAAACACTCGATCGCAATGATTTAAGCTGGCTAAAATATCTGGGACTGCTAAACCAGTTCCAAACTGAGTGGGCTAACGAGCCACTGATTTTGCCTAATGAACGCTGGTTGAGTCTAGAACGAACTGAGGCGTTTGATCTCAATGAAACAGTGATCGAACTACCTAGAGATGCGCAGGAAATAGCCATGTATCCACTTACTAACTTAGCCGTGGCAATCGTCCAGAATTACAAACAGGCTAATCAAAGCTTAAAATTAGAACTTAAAGGCTTAAACCCAAGTCAGTTCGCTCGGCGAGATGAATATCAAGCGGTGTTTACTTATGATTATGTCAATAAACGGCTGACGATTAAATCAGGTGTCTTGAAGCAGGCTAAAGACTGGGGCAATTGTGAGCTGGTTGTCACCTATTACAAAGAGCTTGATGAACTAGAAAAGGCTGATGATAAGGTTGAAGTTGATAATCCAAACTGGTTGATTTATCGTTTGGCTGCTGAAATTGCTAGGTCTGATGATGAACTAGAACAATATCGCAATCTCGCTGAGCTAGCCCAAAGTAGTATGTTATCGATGGTTAATCGCCAGCGAGGCTTAAGGATTGCCGAGATGGATCCGTGGGGGGTTAAATAATGCGCGTTCCTCGAGTTGGCGGTAGTCGGCGAGCAATTCAAACTCTGTCGATGGATAACTGGAACAAGGGGCGCTTAAGCACACTTGATGACAACCGTGGTGTGATTGAAGGCTTGGAGGAGTCAATTAATGTCTGGCTAACTCAAAATGGCGTAGTTGAACCACGACCTGGGTTGAAACTTTATGGCACTCAACCAGCTGGTAAAGTGCTTGGTATTGCTGAAATCACCATGCTAGAAGATGGACTACCTGTAAATTATCTCTTAATGATTCAGCAAATTGGAAACATCGCAAAAGCCTATTATGCTAAAGATGGTGGCGATTGGATAGAAGCCAACGGCATCACTTATGACAATGTCGACTCTGAGTTTAGTTTTTGCCAAACTGATCAAAAATGTCTGATATTTGACGGCGTGCATAAAACTCATTATTTTGATTTTAAAACCAAGAAAATTCATTGTTTTGAAAAGATTAGTCAAGCAACTGGACTGGCGATTACTAAAACAGGTTTATCTGAAGGTGGTGTGGTCTTAAGATATGCCATTACTAGTCAAAGCTATGGTGAAACACAACCTGTGTATTTTAATGCGCAAAAAGTTGATCGAGAACGGCAAGAGTGGGAGGCCGGTAAGCAATCAATAACACTGAGCTGGACTTGCAACGATCCAAAGGTCCAACGTTTTTTGATTTATATTGGAGCTGAAAAAGGCAAAGAGCAATATTTAACTTATATTACTAACGACGGTAGTGGCACTTTTAAATTCACCGATAATGGCACTCTATTTCCACAGCCTGGTACAACTGTTCCAGAAACTGATACTTCAGAGGGCGTGGTGGGTCGACGAGCGACTAATGTCAATGGCACAGTTTGGTTGCTTGGTGATACCTCCAACCCTTATCGTATTTATTATGATGGTGGAACGCGAAAAACAGCTCTGAACTTCAGTCCGTTTGGTGGCGGTTATGTTGATATGCCTATGGGTCAAGATTTACCAAATGGCATTGTAGCCTTCCGCACTGGCAAGGGCGATCCGGCGCCACTGGTGACACTACAAGGTTCGAGCGGTTTCGGTGGGCAGAAACATTTGATTGACAATATTATCGATGTTGGTGGAGCGCCGGTAGCTACGATTAAAGTCGATGACGCTAACAGTCGTGAAGGCACTGATGCGCCTAATGCTATTCTTAAATACCAAGAAAGTTTGCACTTTTTATCACGTAACGGATCGCACACTACTGGCACACAACCAGAAATTCAGTCAATTCTCAGTACCCAAAAAACTAGTGCCACCGTCTCTGAAGATTTTAAAAAACTTAATACTAAAACTCTGGCTAAAGCCTCCGGAATGGTCTATGAAGGCCGGTTAATGTGGGCGCTAGCTGTTGGTACTCAAGAAAATAACCAGATCTGGATTCAGGATTTAGATCGAGGTGGGGCTTGGCTGTTGCCATGGCTAATTCCGGCTAAGTTCTTACTTCATTATGGTTCTAATGATGGTAAAACTCATCAGCTGGCGGTGGTTAATAACCAAATCTGTGAGTTTGACTTCGACAGTGAACGCACGGTCGATCTCAATCGGCCATTTGAGGCTAAAATTAAAACCTCCAAAACTAAACTGGCTGGACCTGATGATTTCTCACGAGTCAAAAATGTAATAGTTAAACTCATCAACCCGACTGGCAAGATTACAGTAGTGGTGCGTGGTCGGCGAGTTGGTAGGAATTGGCAGAAGGTTGTTATTAAAAATTTTGGTATTCAACAAAAAACTGTTGGCTGGAACGATAAGCCAAACTTCCCAAGTCTTAAATGGCTAGGTTGGAATAAGGCCAAGCCAATCACTATTAATAAGACTACTGAAACTAAAGATATTAATATCAAAATCAATAAAAAACTGAAGTGGATTAGTGTTGAGATTCGGTCTGAGGGTGTTTCAAGTTGGAAACTACATCAGATTAATGTGCGACATAAACCAAGCGGGTATAAGGAGGATAAAAATGAGTAATCAGGAACCTGTAACTAAAGAATTATTTGATTTTGCGATTGGTGAAATCAGAGCCAGTGTCAATCGTATTGAACAAAAAATTGATGAAATTCACAAAATCGATAATCGCGTCATTGCTCACGAAGCAGTCATTAAAGAACACGGAGCGAGATTAGGGCGAGTTGAGGGTAATTTAGCAAAGCTAGCCTGGACAGTTATTGGCGCAATCGTGGCTGGAGTGATGAATTTTATTTTAAGCGGAGGCATGAAAAGATGAAACAAATTGATTATTTCAAGCTGATTGTTTGGCTGGGGATGATGGCTTTTTGTGGGGTTTTTTGGATTTTGATATTCAAGTGGAAAGTGTTTCTTTACAGTTTAATCATAATGACGTTTTTAATATTTTTAATAGTTCGAAAGGAGCTAAAATGAGTAGAATTGATGAATGGTTCGAAAATGCAGTTGGTCGGGGCATGAACCCTGACAAGGCTTACGGTTATCAGTGCAAAGACGTAGCTGATGATTATTGTATTCATCTATTCGGCGATTGGATCAATACAATCCGACCAGCTGATGCTAAAAACGCCTTTGCTCGAGCAAACGATGCATTTTTTATCAAAATCCAAAATGACTTAAACAATCCGAACTTAATTCCACAACGCGGCGATATCATCGTTTGGGGTGCAAGCCGAGCTAATTCTTATGGACACATTGCCGTAGTGGAGAGTGCTGACAAATCTGGCGTGGTCGTGATTGAACAGGATGGCTTTAGGAATACAGTGCCAGCTTATCGAGCAAAGCGCGGCTATGTCTACGCTGGCATGCCGTGTATTGGTTGGTTGCGTCCACGACTAGAGAAAATTATTGGTTACACGACGCCAGCTCCAGTGGTAGCTGGCAATGAGCGAGTACTAGCAGTTAAGGCTCATGCTCGTAATGAAGCTAATACTAGCGCTGGTATTTTCCAGACAATCAACCCCGGCTTTAAGGTAGCGATGAAGGGCTATATCACCAACGGGCAAGCGATTGATGGTGATACAGTCTGGTTTGTAACAGCTCGTAGTGGGAAGTTTATGAGCCGACAGGTCTTTACCGACAAGGGCTTACACGACTTGACTGATTTAACACCAAAACCAGCTCCAGCGCCTACTCCACCAGCACCAGAACCGCCAAAAGTGGAAGTTCCACCAGTTGAGCCGCCTAAACTAGCACCAGAAGCCCCACAAGAGCCAAAAGAGCAAAAGCCTAGTGCTGAGCCAGCTCCAACGCCAAAAGCTCCAGAAACGGCTCCAGAACAAGATAATAAGAAAGGTGAGGAAAAACCTATGTATGACGAAAAAGCAATTAACGAATTAAACAAATTAAACGCTGAATATGTTGGCTTAGCCAGTGATGTGGCTAAATCGGAGGAAGTTAAAAAGATTGTCAGCGCAATCAATCCAAAAGTAAAACTAGCCGTCTATATTGTTGGTGACATACTAATTGGCGCGGGACTAATCTTGCCAAGTCTAGCCGTCGCCTTTAATTTTGGAACTTTGCAACAAGTCCAAGCATTATCATCAGCACTGGCACAAGCTGGAGCGTTTATTCTGGTGATGTTTGGTATCTATAAGTCTGGGAAGGGTAAATAAATGAGCAATACAGATAATTTTATTAAGGCTTCGACAAATGGGCAAACGCCAGTCGTAGCAACTCTCACGAACACTCATACGCAAGGTAGTGAGGCTTTCGAGTGTGATAATCTGACGGGATGGGCAGATACAGTGGCATTTATTGTTTATGAAATAGATACTAACGGCGAGCCTGTCAACGGCAGTGAAACTAGCTGGGTGGCTGAAAAGAATAATAAAATTTTACAGAATGCGGTATGTACAAGCGGTGCTGATCGCGACTATCCAGCCATTAAAACAGTAGTCGTAGCGGATTACACAGCTGAAGCACACAATCGATTAATTGAAGCTCTGCTTAAGACTCATAACCAAGACGGCGCTTTTCGAGATAATATTGTCGAAGGTAAACATATCCGAGATAATGCAGTCACTGAGCATAAGCTAGCCAATGGCGCGGTTACTGGCAGTAAGATTAAGGATGGTTCGGTCAAACTGAATCATTTAGATAAAAGCAGCTTTAGCACAGCTAATACAGGATACATTTTCAACGACGTTGCATATAACTCTTCGGAATACGGTGACCTGGCCGGCAGCATTGGGCCATCAGTTAAAGTAAATGTCCCGAGCTCTGGGTCTGTGCTGGTGTTAATTTCTTGTGGTTGCTACGGTACAGGTGTTGGCCCTAAAATGGTCAGCTTCGTTGCTTCTGGAGCTAACACAATTATAGTTAATGATGATGAAGCAGTGCGTAATGACGGAATTAGCGCGGTTATTGCATCGTCACATACTATTCTGAAAAATTTAAATCCTGGCGAAACAACATTCACTTTGAAATATAAAGGTTTCAACTCTAGGTTTTTTGCCCGAAAAATAACGGTAATCCCACTGATCTAGCTAGACCTCTTCGATTCTAACCGACCATTGGAAAACTTGAGCGCCAATATTAAATGAAGCATAGTTAGCGGTTGCCGCAGCTATGTTGTTTCCAGGTCATGGCATTCCAACCACTATCGGTCGTAATTGTGCCTTTTTTAAACCACACTCTTTTACCATTCGGCTTAATTTCAACTTTATATCCGTTCGCATCAACTCCAGATTCATTTCTCTCTCAACTCTCTTCTTAGTTCATTCCTATGCATAATGCGCTCAGTTTCATCAAGACATAATGATATTTTTTACTGTAAACTGTTCGAGTTCATAACCCTCAATTGGTACTATCACACATTTACCATCTTGAAGAACACTTAAACTCACAATCCTACCATTATCATCCAAGTGAATAGACATTAACTTATCGTAAGTTTCAGTAATTCTATTCCAAGCTCTAAATTTTACTTGTTGCATCTTGCCTCTTTGTAAAAATCATGCGAATCAATATCAAGGTGCTTCTTCATAAACTCTCGCAGGTCATTGCCCATAGCCTGAACACGCTTGCTTCGCTCCTCGAGCGACCATTTCTCGGCTTCGGCACGCTTCCAAAAAGCGTCCATACACACTGACATAAAAATCTTACTAGCGTCAGCCAACGCCCGATCAGCGTATTCGTATGACTCTTGGAGTTCTCTGGCATCGATTTCCCACATAGCATCAGCAATTTCAGCGAGAAGTGGACTGATGTTCTTTCCAAAAGTTTTACTCATTCTTATCTTGCTCCTTTCTTGCTTGTGTTTCAATATCGTAACATTTACTGCATACCGCATAATCTAAACCATGCTGGGTATGAATTGTATTACTAGTGCAGCAGTCTCCAAACAATACTTTTTGACCACAACTAGCACACGAGACAGTTTGTTCTAAATCAGCAAACAGTGCTGAGCCAGTTGGTAGTGTGTAGTCTTCGTAGACTTTCTTTTGTAATTATATTTCTGTGCCATATAACTGTTCATTTCACCTTTCCATTTGGAATTTACTTAATATCTTCTTAATGCTTGTTCTCCGTTTGATAT
>JBHAEP010000071.1:0-17089 GCA_041855665.1 Nanosynbacteraceae bacterium | reverse complement strand
TTTTGCTTGTTTACTTACTTCCATAGAGTAAAAAGCTATGCTGATGAGCTGTAGTGGCAGCGAAAAGTAAGCAATCATCGGGTTGGTGGTAATTATGGTATTTTAACTTAAAATGCTATAATATTGATATGAAAATTTTGACTTTAATTCGGGCAATCGGTGGAGTTTTAGCAAGGAAAACTTTTATGCCAATTGCTTTAGTTTTTGGAATTATATCTGTGGTACTATTGGCGCTAGTGTCAGTGTTGGCTAGCTTTATAGCTGATTGGATTTGGTGGTTTATGATTCCGGTAGGATTTTTTGTTTTAGTTGGGACAGTTTTATTGGTGATTGTTTGGTTGATTTTGCAGGCGATTACTCCAAATATGAATCGTACTCAGCGCAAAGAGGTTCTGGCGTTTACTGAAAAACTTCAGGGTTTGGCTGAGCTTGCCGGAACTCCAAAGGTAGTTTTGCTTTATAGGATTATTACAGATATTATTAGCCCTAAGAAGTCTGGTTTTATCAGTCAAACGGTTACAAGTACGGCTGACATCAAGCGAGATTTTGAGCGACTTTTGAAAAATATCGGTGACTCTAATCAAAAGATTTCAAAATAAATTATCGCCTCTTGTACTGAGGCGTTTTTTATGATAGAATTAATATTGATTTGTTGGCTTGTCCAGCAAAAGTACGTTTTAGAAACGATGCGTAGTCTTTGGACTGCGTGTATGCACCCGTAGCTCAGCTGGATAGAGCGTTGGCTCGCGGAGCCAAAGGCCATAGGTTCGAATCCTGTCGGGTGTACCATTTTTGAAATCTGAAACGTAAAAATAGACTAGTTCATGCTAGTCTATTTTATTTTTATGGTCAAAATATTAGAAGATTGATTATAATATCTAATAAGATAAGATGTATTTTAATTAGTGTTGTAAAAATCTACAAATCCCTTGAAAACCATACATATAGTGTATATTATTAAACATAAGCACTATATGTGTAGAAAAAATAAAATACAAATTTGAGGTAAACTAATGAAATTACGCCTTTTGGTGTTTTTCTTGTTGCCTTAAAAAGCTTATAACGGGGGACATATGAGCAATATTCAGATCGTAAAATCAGATGGCAGTAAGGAAGATTTTGACATTTCCAAGCTAAAGATTGAATTATTGGCTGCGAGTGATGGTTTGGCGAATCAGATCGAAATGATTGGCCAGATATTGAGCGAAGTTCAGCTGACGCTATTTAACGACATGAGTAGCAACGAGCTTCAGGAGGCTTTAATTCAGACCGCTTTACAGAATATTAAAGATGAGCCTGATTACGATCGAATTGCAGCGAGGTTGCTCTTAAAGTCTATTTATAAGGATATTTTAGGCAAATATGATAATTATGATCAATTGGTAAAATTACATCAAGAAAAGTTTCCAGAATTTATAAAAAATGCGGTTGAAATTGGCCTTTTAGATGAGCGAATGATTGATGGGCGATTTGATCTAGTCAAGATTGCGAAAGCCTTGGACCCAAGCCGAGACGACAAGAGTAAATACCTTGGTGTTGTTACAAATAAAAACCGCTATGCTCTACGCAAGCAAAATGGTAATCCGCTAGAAACTCCACAATTTACACATATGCGTATAGCTATGGGTTTGAGCTACAATGAGGATAATCCTACAGAGGCGGCGATTGTTTTTTATCGTCATATGAGTAATCTTGAATATGTACCCGGCGGCTCAACACGCGTGAATGCTGGCGGTCAGTATCCGCAGTTGTCTAATTGTTTTTTGATGGATGTTGAAGATGATATGGAGTCTATCGCCAAAGCCGTTCGCGATACTATGTGGATAGCAAAAGGTACGGGTGGAATCGGTATTGGATTTACTAAACTTCGAGCCTCTGGAAGTCCGGTAAAGACTACGAACACAGAAAGTACCGGTCCAATTCCTTTTATGAAAATGATTGATACGGCACTTTTTGCGGTCAGTCGCAAAGGCAAAAAAGCGGGTGCAGCAGCAATCTATATGGAAAACTGGCATTTGAATTTTCAACAATTTATAGATTTAAGGCAAAACTCAGGTGATCCATATCTACGAACTAGGTTTGCAAATACAGCGGTATTTATATCTGATGAATTCATGAAGCGAGTTCAAAATGATCAAGATTGGTATTTGTTTGATCCAGCCGAAACGCCAGATTTAGTAGAGCTTTATGGGCAAGATTTTTCAAAACGCTACGCAGAATATTGCCAAATGGCAGAAGATGGAAAGTTGCGAGAATTTGAAAAAATTCCAGCTCGTGTGCAGTTCAAATCAATCTTAACTAGTTTACAGGCTACTAGTCACCCTTGGCTTACTTGGAAAGATACAATAAATGTTCGAGCTTTAAACAATAATACCGGAACAATTCATCTTTCAAATCTATGTACGGAAATTACCTTGCCACAAGACAAGGAGCATATTGCAACTTGTAATTTAATTAGTTTGAATTTAAGCTCATTCTTGAATCAAGATAAAACTTGGGATTTTGAGCGACTGAAGCTTGCGACTAGGGCGGCGGTTCGTCAGCTTGATAACCTTTGCGATATCACCGAAACTCCAATTCCTGAGGCGATGAACTCTAATAATCAGACTCGAGCGATTGGGTTAGGAATGATGGGATTGAGTGATGTCTTGGAAAAGCTTGGTTTGGCGTATGAGTCAGATGAAGCGTATGATCTAGTGGATGAAATAACTGAATTTATAAGCTATCATGCAATTGATCAGTCTGCGGATTTAGCTAGCGAGCGCGGAAGTTATCCTGCTTTCTCCGGTAGTGGATGGAGTAAAGGTGAGTTGCCGATTGATACTATTGAAAAATTGTCTGAAAATCGTGGTGAATCTGTGAAGGTTAAACTGGACTCTAAGCTAGACTGGAGTAATCTTCGTCAAAAAGTTAAAAATGGCATGCGCAATGCAACACTAATGGCTATCGCTCCAACGGCAAATATTGCACATATCGCTGGAACAACTCCTGGTATCGATCCGCAATTTGCGCAGATTTTTAGTCGAAGTACCTTAAATGGTAAATTTATGGAAGTGAATCCAAATCTGGTAGCTGAGTTGAAATCTAGAAACCTATGGACTGAAGTGAAAGATTTAGTAATGGCAGCTCATGGTGATGTACAGAATATTGATCAAATTCCAGATGAAGTGAAGCAGATTTATAAAACTAGTTTCCAGATTAGTCCTTATGCATTTATTGAAATAGCCGCTAGGGCGCAAAAATGGGTTGATCAGGCGATTTCTAGAAATATGTATCTAGAAACCAGAAATATCGATGAATATGTGGATATCTATTCTGAAGCTTGGCGACGAGGTTTGAAAACGACCTATTATTTACACGTAAAGCCACGCCATCAGTCCGAGCAGGTTTCAATTAAAGCAAATAAGACTGAGCAAAAACTAGGAAAAGACGCTAAACGAGTTGGTTTTGGTGGATTTTATAACGCAAAGACAACAAAATAGGAGGAAATATGGGAATTTTAGGATCAGGTGTTCGTGAAGGATTGCAATTAAAGCCAGTGCGATACGATTGGGCGTATCGACTTTATAATCAAGCGGTGGCTAATACTTGGTTTCCGAACGAAGTTCAGTTAGTACAAGATTTGGCGGATTTTAAAAAACTAACAGATGACGAAAAGCATGCACTAAAGACTGTTATTAGTTATTTGAATCCAAATGAGCTGCTAATAAATAAAAGTTTAGCAATGGGGATCTATCCTTGCGTTAATGCCGCTGAAGCGCATCTCTATCTTTCTAAACAGATGTGGGAAGAGGCGAATCATTTTATGACTTTTGAATATATTATTGAAACTTTTCCGTTTGACCGTGAAGAGATTTATGCAGCAGGATGGGGTAAAAAATCACTTGCTGACAAGGCTGCTTTCCAGACGAAATACGTTGAACGCATGATGAATCAGCGCCCAGATATCACAACGACCGAAGGCAAGAAGGACTTTGTACGCAATCTAGTCGCTTATAATATCGTCCTTGAGGGAATTTGGTTTTATTCTGGATTTATGGTGGGAATGAGTTTCCGTCGTCGAAACTTGCTCAGGAATGTTGGAACATTATTAGATTGGATTACGCGCGACGAGAATCTACATTTGGAATTTGGAATCAATCTTTTACTTACAATTTTACAAGAAAATCCAGATTTACAGACACCAGAATTTGCAGAAGAAATTCGTAATTTGATTCTAGAAGCGGTCGATTTGGAAATGGCTTATAATAAAGATATGTTGCCAAATGGAATTCTTGGAATCAATGCCGATTACGTCAATCAATATGTTAAGCACATGACCGATCGACGACTGGAAGAGCTTGGTTTTGAACCAGAGTATAATGTTCCAAATCCAGCAAAATGGATGGCAACCGCGAATGATACTTTGGAGCTTGTGAATTTCTTTGAAAGCACTAATACTAGTTATGAGGTAAACACAACGGAGTAAATATGACAGACGAAATTAGAAGCTTTTTGCGCGAGAACTTTTTAGGTACATTAGCGACTATCGATACTCAAGGTCGCCCACGAACAGTACCTATTCATGTTATGGAGGTTGAGGGGACTCTGTATTGGTTTTCAGCTGAACAGGCGGTGCATTCTCAGCAAATTTTGGTTAATCCAAATATATCAATTACGATATTTTCTCCAAATCGCGATGATGGATTAAAGGCGTTGAATTATCAAGGTAAAGCAAGAATATGTTCCGATAGTCAGAGAGATCAGGTTTTTGGGCTCTTCCAGCAAGGAATTCCTAAAACTCCAGATAGATTTGCGGAAATGAAGTTGTTTGCGGCTGATCTTGGAGATCTAGACGAGAAGCAGACTTACTCGACTTGTTGGTATTTTAACAACTAGAAAAAGCTATTTTTTGTAAATAAAAAATGATATTATAAACATAAGAAATATAACGAGGGTGATATATGAATGCATCGCAAATAATAACAGAAGACATGTCTTTAGAGGAAAAGTTAGCGGCAATTGATCAGGCTATGGCTAATGCTATTGAGACTGCAAGTCAAAGCGGTAATTTAGACGCTCCGATCGACCCAGCTAGTCTAACTATCTGCGATGGATGTGAATAGATAAAATTCAGCCAGAATTCATTTAATTCCTATATAATAGCTAGTATGATTACAAAACTAGCTATTTTTGGTATTACGGGCGATTTAAGCCGTAGAAAGCTTCTGCCTGCCCTTGAGGCAATTAACAGAGCCGGAGAAGCTGATTCTTTAGAGGTTATTGGTGTAAGTCGACGAGAAGTTGATTTAAATGATTTAATGAAAAATCAACCCAGATTGATTCCAATTTCTCGTATGGTATCTGTTGATATGTCTAAAAAAACTGATTACGAAAAACTTAAAAATGATATAAATCTCAAACCTAATGAACAGCTTTTGATATATCTTTCTGTTCCGCCAATGGCTGCAACTCAGATTGTTGATTTTTTGGGTGAGGTTGGTCTGAATTCTGAAAATGTGAAGCTAATGTTTGAAAAGCCATTCGGATTAGATTTAGACAGTGCAAAAGAGGTGATAAGCCGCACTTCGCGCTATTTTAAAGAAGAGCAAATCTATCGAATTGATCACTATCTAGCTAAAGAAATGGCACAAAATATTATCGCTTTTCGTGGTGGAAATGCAATTTTTAGTAATATTTGGAATAGTGAAAATATTGAAAAAATCGAAGTTATAGCTAGTGAGGAGATTGGCGTAGAAGGGCGATTTGATTTCTATGAGCAAACTGGTGCGCTGCGAGATCTTGTTCAAGGTCATTTGATGCAACTTTTGGCTTTGGTTTTGATGGACATACCTAAAGACTTCGACTGGTCTGAAACTCCAACTTTACGCAAAAAAGCTCTAGATTTTATTCAGCCAGCCAATCCAAAATATGCTGTCCGTGGCCAATATGAGGGATATTTGGAAGAATCTGGGTTTAGCCATTCTGAAGCGGAAACTTTTGCGAAAATTCGTTTAGAAAGCCAGCAGCCGCGATGGAAAGATGTTCAAATTTGTCTAGTTACTGGAAAGGCTCTAGCTAGGAAAACTACTGAAATTAAAATTCACCTTCGCAAACATCACGAAGCACAGAGCAACCAGATTATATTTAGAATTCAGCCAAATGAAGGAATTGATATCAAGCTCTATAGTAAAAAACCAGGCTATGGACGGGAGTTTGAAGAAAATCGTTTGAAGTTTGAAGTTGCTGAAGATATTCGGCTACCAGACGCCTACGAGCAAGTGATTGTTGATGCTATGCGCGGCAAAAAGAATCTGTTTACTAGTGGAGCTGAAGTGATTAGGTCTTGGGAGATATTGCACGATATTCAGCAGAGCTGGTCGATGGATAAGACTCCAATGGTGATATACCCGAAAGGGTCTAACTGGTTTGATGTGGCTTAAAATTAGCTAAAAACTCCATAAAATGCTATAATATACATTAATTATGGAAAAAATACTAAAGCAGATTATTAAACAAAAATACGATATTGAAGTAGACCCTAAAGTTAGTCGACCAGACCCGCAGTTTGGCGACTATGCTACTAATGTCGCACTTCAGATCGCTAAACCGCTTGGTAAAAATCCGCGCGAAGTTGCTGAAGTAATTTCAAGTGAACTTGAAAAAACTGGTCAATTTTCTAAGGTTGAGATTGCTGGTCCGGGTTTTATTAATCTAACTATTTCAGCTAAAAATATAGCAAATCATCTTTTCGAAGAATTCAATAAAGGTGATTTTGGTGAAAACCAAGACGGAGTTGGCAAGATTGCGGTAGTTGACTACCCGAGTCCAAACATGGCAAAGCCTTATAGTGTCGGTCATTTGCGTCCAGGAAATCAAGGATGGGCAGCTAAAAAACTACTTGAAGCAACAGGATGGAAGGTTATTACTGATAATCATTTGGGTGATTATGGAGCGCCGTTTGGTATTTGGGTGGCAGGATTCAAACGTTTTTCTAGTTATGACGCGCTAGAAAAAGACGGCGTTTATGAGCTTGGTCGGGTTTATATTGCAACCAAGAAAGCTTTAAAGGACGAGGCTGAAGCAAATGGTAGTGAATTGGCAGATGAAGTTCAAGAATGGCTTTTGAAGCTCGAAAATAAAGATCCTGAAGCGGTTGAATTTAGCCGATTGTTTAATGAAATTAGTTTAAATCATATTCATAACGTCATGGGGCGGTTAAAAATATCTACAGATTATGAATATGGTGAAGCGTTTTTTGCTCCAAAGGGCAAGGAAGAGGTTCAGAAACTTTTGTCTTCAGGTGTTGCTGTTCAGAATGATGATGGTTCGGTGATTGTTCCGCTTGATGAGTATGGATTTAATACTCCGTTATTAATTCAAAAAAGTAACGGCGCGGCGCTTTATGCTACTACAGACCTTGCTACAATAAAATTCCGTGAACAAGAATGGAATCCGGATAAAGTAGTTTATGCGGTCGGAATGGAACAGCAGTTTTACTTTTCTCAGCTTTTTGCGATGGCTGATAAAATTGGCATCAAAACAGATATGTATCATTTGACTTTCGGGGTTATTGATCAGCTAAACGAAGACGGGACTCGAGAAAAAATGAGTAGCCGTAAAGGCGTGGTTTTGATGGAAGAACTTCTTGATAAAGCTGAAGAAAAGGCCCGCAAATTAACTTCCGGTCGTGATATTTCAGATGATGATATTAAAAAGATTGCTCTTGGGGCGATTAAATTTAGTGATTTTATAGCTGATCGTCGAACTAATATTTTATTCGATTGGAATACTATCTTTGCGCTGACTGGTATGAGTGGTCCTTATATTCAATACGCGGCGGTGCGAATTGCTAAGATTTTGAATGATATTAAAAATCCAGGCGTTGATTATATCAAATATGATTTTGAATCTGAAAAAGCTGTTATTTTGAAGCTTCTCGAATATCCAGAGGTGGTTAAAAATGCAGCTTCTAGCTTGGAGCCGCATAAAGTTGCAAATTATTTGTATGATTTGGCTCGTGAAATGAACCGCTACTACGAGAATGTTAGAATTGCTGAATCGAGCGATGAAGAAAAATCAGCTCGACTAGATATTTTGACTAAAGTTTTGTATGTTTTTGACCGTGGCCTAGACTTACTTGGTATTGAAGTTCCTAGTCAAATGTAATTGACTTTATTTATAATTTGTAGTATAATAAACACCGTAAACCGTTAACTGGCTGTTTTTCAGCAGCTATCAGTATTTATCTGATAGGTTCGCACTTTTGAGAGGTGTTTTATTATGGCAAAGGTATCGTCTTGGGGTAAGATTAACCCTAGTCAGAAGAAGGCTATCGAGGAAGATCTTTTGGTCTTTTTGAAGTCTAATCGTCAGGGCTCGAGCCTTGAGTTTGAGAGCTATCGTGAACTGACGAGTCGGTTCAATGAGTATCTGCTGGATACGGCAGGTAGCAACGCTCGCAAGCAGGGGGTTTACGAGGTTTCTATCGGACGCGTTCGTAAGTCTCTGTATCACCTGAAGGAGAAGGAAAAGATTTTTTACCGTCATTCTTCAGAAGGTCAGCCCGGAACTTCTGGCTTTGGCATGACTGAAGGTCGCAAGATTGTAGTCAATGTCTTGAATAAGTAGGGCGTTAGCTCTCGCGGCTTATTGCTAAATAAACCCACACGGGGTGGCTTTTCTTAGGATTAGCCACCCCTTTGTCATTTTTAGGGAAAACAGTTTAGGCTATTTATTTTTTTCGCTAAAAACGGTATAATACAGCTATTATTTTAATAAATTTATAGGAGTCAAAAATGGCAAAAGAAGTAAAGAAAAATGCTGTTGCTCGCGCTAAAGAGCGTGCTGCTGCAGTAAAGACTGGTGGAGCAAAACACGGTGCAGGATTTATGGACTTTATCCGAACTCAAGGTGTAGTTGGTCTTGCAGTTGGTCTTGCAATCGGTACTGCAGCTGGTGATACAGTTAAGAAATTGGTTGAAGGTTTTATTTCGCCAGTTGTACAGTTTATTGTTGGTTCACAGGCTGGACTAGAAGCTGCAACTTGGAAGGTTGAAGCTTTTGGTCGCGTGGCAGATTTTAAGTGGGGTGCATTTGTTTCATCATTTATCACTTTGGTAGCGACTGCATTTGTGATTTATCTAATTATTCACTTTGCAAAACTAGATCGTCTAGATAAAAAAGCTGATTAATTAAAATAAAAACCGCTCTTTTAGGGCGGTTTTTAGTCTAGTGGGTGGAGAAAGTTTGTGAAAATGTCGGAGCGAAGTAGGTCAATAAATCAGTTTAACCAACGCAATAATTACCGCACAGATAAGAGCGGTGTTTTTGCAAAGCCTTATGAAAATGGAAATTTAAAGTCTAATGATTTCTATAAATCCAGTCAAGACAATAAACGAGAAATCGTTGAACGGTATCGTCAATCCAGGGAGGTAAATGTCGATACAGGTTCTGAATTTGATAAGCTGGGCAATAAAAACTTGCCAGTTCATAATCATCGAGAAGAAATTATTGCTACTGTAGCTGAAAATAAGGTTTCTATTCTGGATGGTCAGACAGGTAGCGGCAAGAGTACTCAGACTTGGAAATATCTTTTGCAGGATAATTACGATAAGGTTTTTGTAACTGTTCCAAGGAAAATTATTGCAGAAAATCTCTATGAACGAGGTCTAGAAGAACTTGAGATGGAGATGGGAAGTGATGAGTACGGTAACCTTTTAGGTATTGTTCATGCCGATAGAACTGAAAATCGTGATGATGCGAAAGTGGTATTTATGACTCCAAATACCTACACGCGCATGGCTAAATCTATCGAAGAAGAATATGAAGGTAAAAAAGTAGCAATTATTGCTGATGAAATTCACGAAGCTAATCTCTACACGGAAAATTCTACTGCTATTGCAGCTCAGCAGGTACACGATCGCGATAACTGGCGTTTGATACTTTCTAGTGCAACGCGCGATGAATCACTAGACCAGCGATACCGAGATATAAACACTAGTAAAAATGTTCCAAAAATTTCCATTGAGGGTCGACCGTTTGACCTTGATATTAATGAAGAGCCCGACATGACCCCAGCTGAGGCTTATGCTAAATATAGCCACGAAAACGACCATAAAAGAAGTATGATTTTTACTAGTGGCCTCAAGGAAATGGACGAAATTATCGAGCAGCTTCGCGGTGAATTGAAAAAAGTTGGCGGCGAAGAGTTGGCTGATAAGACAGAATTTCGTAAACTACATGGAAAACTACTACCCTATGAACAAGAATATGTCGCTTCTCCGTCTCCAGAGGGTAAGAATGTAGTAATAGTTTCCACTCCAGCAGGAATGAGTGGCATCACCATTCCTGGCGTAACCCTAGTAGTTAGTGACGGTACAATAAACCGCGAAACTCTTGATTCATCTGGTACTCCGGGGTTGTTTCGATATCCAGCGGCTTATAGTGAATTAATTCAGATGGGTGGCCGCGCCGGTCGAGATGTAGAGGGTGGTCAGCTTGTTGTAACAAAGCCGGTTGAGCTTAAGAAGACACTTCAGCCGCCAGTAAAAGGTAAGGCTAAGAATAATCAAACTTCTGGCGGAATGGACTACATTCCTTTGAGCGAGCGTGATCCGCAGCCGAAAGCGGAAATTTATAATTCCAATCTAGCTCGTCCTGTTCTTTCAGCTGCTGCTGCTGGATATGACTATTCCAGCTTAAACGAATATTTGCCGCACAGATTGTCAGCGGGATCTATTATCGACGCAAAAGAAGTTTTGCGACGACTTGGGGCGATTGACGACGAGGATGAAATTACGCGCCGTGGACAAAATATGGACAAATTCCCAGTGGCGCCAGAAATCGGACGAGCTTTAGTTGAGCTTGAAGAGCGCCAAATAAAAGATGCAGCAATGCTTGGACAGGTTGCTATTATTGCGGCTGGAATTAACTATGGTGGGATGCAGGATTTTTCTCCTGATGGAAAAGAGCGGATTTGGACGAAAAGTTTGTCATACGGAAAAGAGAGTGACCATTTAACACAATTGGAGCTTTATTCTAAATTTGGCAACAAAGAACCTGTCGATTTGCGTGAAAGAGACTTGGATCCGGTTAAGACTATTCAGATAAATAAATTGGCGGATAAAATTATGCGTGATATGAAAATTCCTCGCAACGTAGATCTTCATACTCCGCCAACTCCTGATCAGCGAGATGAAATCCATGAAATTTTCTTAACCGGAATGATGGATTACATTTACGAACGTCAAGAAAAGACCACGCGTATGGGCGCGCCACTTTATGTGAATATTCATAAATATGATTCTGAAGAAGAGGGATTAGTAAAGAAGATTAGTGATCGTTTTGCTGGAAATGCTAAATATTTGCCGCATTTTGTAGCAGGAACACCTCGCCGCTACACTAAGTCGGCAGACCCAAATGCCAAGATGAATTACATTATAGAAAATGTCATGCCAGTTCAGGAAGAGTGGATTCGAAATGTTGCCGAAAAAGATCAGCATCTTCTTGAGATGGATAAGGGTAGTTATTACGTTGAAAACACGAAAGAAGGTAAGGTTCGTCGTAGCGCTAGTCTAATGCTTGGAACTTTAGCAATTCGTGAAGTTAAAAATGTAGAATCTATCAATCATAAAGAAGTTTTTGAAACTCTCAAGAAAGACGTCATTGAAAACCCGACTAAAGACTTAATGGCTCTTTATAGTGTTCGAGATCAGTTGAATGATTTAAAGAATAAAGTTGGCAACAATCACTTTGACGGTATTGCTCGAAGACGATTGCTTGATGATGAACTTATCAATGAAATAATTAAAGATGCTGTTGAAAATTCTGATTCTAGAGAATCGTTTAATAATAATATTCGAGTTAAATCTAGTCGACCTGGCGGGCTGAGTTTATTTAATATAGATACTTATATTGACTATGGTACTCGTAGTGCAATTGAGGCTGAAAATCCTGATGAAATGGAGATTTCGCTAGGTGATGATCAAAATATCTTTGTGAATATTTCCTATAAAGATGGAATTCCGTTCATTCCTTTTAATGAAAATAGTATGAGCTGGGTTTATGAATTGAACGAACTTAAGACTCCTGGCGGAAAAGATATTTTAATTCAGGTACCGGAAGATCAATATTTGGATTTAGCACCAAATGCAGTGTCTTTGAATAAAAATCGGATTGGTTTGAAGGTTTCAGAGATGACTAGGGGTTAAAAACAGCGTATACTAGTATTTGTATGACTAAAAAACAAGCAAAATTGTTATGGGTTGATCTGGAGATGACCGGATTAATTCCTGGTGAAGATAAAATCATGGAAGTGGCGGCTATTGCGACTGACTGGGATTTTAAAGAGTTGAGTCGCATGGAGGCTATTCAAAAAGTTGACCAGCGGGTGATAGATTCTCGTATGGTTGGCGAATTTTGGGATAAATATGACTATGTCAAGGAAGTTCTAGTGAAGCAGAATGCACTGGGTTTATCCACCGAAGAAGTTCAAGAATTGATATTGAAGTTTATTGATGAGAATTTCGAGAAAGACGAGCTAGTTATTTTGGCTGGAAATTCTATCCATCAGGACCGAAAATTTATCGACATAGAGTGGCCGGCTGTCAGTGATAGGCTACACTATAGAATGCTAGACGTAAGCTCTTTTAAGGTTTTGTTTGCTGGAAAATATGGAAAGAAATTCGCCAAGCCAGAAAACCATCGAGCATTAGACGACATAAAGGGTAGTATTGAGGAATTAAAATATTATTTGAAAAAGGTAAAAATTTAATGTTGAAACAGAAAGATTTAGAAGAATATATTTTGAGCTTTGAAGGAGCTTGGCTGGATTATCCCTTTGGCGAGAAAACGGCTGTTTATAAAATTGGACCTCGTGACGGTGAAAATAAAATGTTTGCTCTTATTGAAGAGGGAAGTTATCCGGCAAAATTAAGCTTAAAGTGTGATCCTCAACTCGCGGCAAAGTTGCGTGAAGAGTACGAAACTGTTCTACCTGGTTTTCATCTTAATAAAAAACATTGGAATACGATAATTTGCAGCGGGCAACTAAAAACGGACCAAATTCATGATTTGATCCGCCATAGTTATATTCTAGTTTCTGAATCTTTATAGTCCAGAGGTAGATATTTCGGTAAATTGTTTTTTCATCACCTCTAGATCGGAGGTGATTTTTTGTAATTCTTGATTAGTGGCTTCGTCTGAAGTTTTCGATAATTGCTGAATGGAAATTTCAATTAATCCTATTTTGTGAATGATTTCATTAGTGTAGGTTCTGTCGAAAATGCCATTAAGACGGGCTTGCTCTAGTCTATCGGTTAGCTCTGGATCCATTGCTGCTTCAACTGTTGAATCATCTACTACACCTTCTTTATAGCCGCTAGCGACAAGATAAGGTGACAGTTTTTGGTTTGATCCAGTTAGGGTTGTGCTAAACTGCCCATTTGCAGCTCGGAGTTTTGGATTTTTGATATTCTTATGAGCGTCGTCAGCCACTTTTTTAGCGACTGCTAGCTCGGTAGCTAAGCCTCCAACTTGAACCGTTCCGCTACTACTACTTGACATTAAAGATCCAAAAACGGCAATAGCTATGACTAAAACTAATCCGATTAGCCCCCAGAGTAGGATTTTAGCCTTCATTCCAATTGGCTGGTTTTGGGGTTTTGCAGCAATCTGATTTAGATAGTCGATTGAGTATTGAGGTTGACCATTAGAACCGGCAGGAGCCTGGGAGTATATTTGCTGAGGGTCTTGAGCTGTAGGATAAGGAGAGTTTGTATTTGCCTGTTGCTGAGGTGCTGGATATTGCGGATAAGCCTGCTGAGGAGAAGAGTATGGCTGCTGATTAGACTGCGGCGGATAAGGCGGCTGAGGCCCTGGTTGCTGCGGCGTATTATTCTGCGGATACTGTTGATTATTAGGATACATATACTTATATTTAAGCATAAACATCAACAGGGGTAAATAGTGATATAATAGAAATAATGGATGCTAAAGAAGAAGTTCGGGCTAGGTTAAATATCGAGGACGTAATTGGTGAGTACGTTGTTTTGAAGCGCGCAGGACGTAATTTTAAAGGATTAAGTCCATTTTCAGGGGAGAAAACCCCAAGCTTTGTTGTAAGTCCAGAAAAGCAAATTTGGCACGATTTTTCTAGCGGTAAAGGTGGCGATGTTTTTAGCTTTATTATGGAAGTTGAGGGCTTGACTTTTCGTGAGGCACTTGAAAATCTAGCTCGCAAGGCTGGAGTTGAATTAGCAGCTTATGAAAATAAGAATGCTAAGGAAATGGCTCGTCAGAAACAAAGACTTTACGAGATAAATGAAGCAAGTGCGCATTTTTTTCAGTATCATTTAGTGAAAAATCATGAAGCTCTAGAGTATGTATTTAAAAAACGGGGATTCTCGCGCGAAGTTGCAACTGAGTTTAGAATTGGCTATGCACCAAATAGCCAAAATGGACTGGTGAATTATTTATCCAAAAAAGGCTATAGTCGAAATGAATTAAAGCTGGCTGGAGTGGTGAATCGTTTTGGTGGGGATTTATTTAAAGATAGGGTTATGATTCCGCTGATGGATTCAACTGGCAGAGTAATTGGCTTTACTGGTAGGATTTTAAAAGACGACCCTAAGGCTCCAAAATACTTAAACACACCGCAAACTTTACTTTATGACAAAAGTAGGCATGTTTTTGGTTTAAGTCAGGCTAAAGATTCTATCAGGAAAAGTGATTTTGCTGTGGTGGTTGAAGGTAATTTAGATGTCGTAAGCGCCCATCAGGCTGGCACTAGGGAGGTTGTAGCAACGGCTGGGACGGCTATGACGGAGCAGCATCTGAAGGCTCTGAATAGATTTTCAGGAAATATAAAATTGTCATTTGATAGCGACAAGGCTGGACTTGCGGCTACGGAGCGAGCAATTGATATTTCTGACAAGGTCGGGGTTGAGATTACAATAATTTCTCTTCCGGAAGGATTTAAAGATCCAGATGAATTAATTCAGCATGATAAAAATATGTGGATTGATGCCATTGATAGATCTGAGCCAGTTATCGACTGGGTGCTTGGTCAGTATGCCAAGCAGCATGATGTTACTACAGTCCAAGGAAAGAGAGATTTTACTAGCGCTGGTTTAAAGCTAGTTAAAAAAATCACAGACAGTGTGGTACGCGAACATTACATGAAGTTTTTATCGGAAAAAACTGGAGCTTCGTTTGATGCCCTAAATCAGAAGCTGGAGACTTTAGATAATCCTCAAAGGCTAGAACCTAAAAAGGCGATAAAATCCAACGTAAAGGATTTCAAAGTCGATCAAGATAGAAAGTCCGAGCAAAGAGTTTTGGCGGCTTTGATAATGTCTATTCCTTCTAGGAAAATGTTAGAAGGAATGAAGCAGGATACTTTTTCTATTGCTGAACATCAAAAACTAGCCGAGTATTTGCGAGATAATCAAAATGATAACTTTGACACAATTCCTGAAAAATTGCAAGAAATCGACACTTGTGTTAAAATAATCCAGACAGCAGCTGACGAAATATATAGAGAAATGAGTGAGCAAGATCGGCAAAAAGAGGCTGAGATATTACTCCGTCAGATGGTAATAAAGCAAAAAGAACGCAAAAAAGAAAATCTTCAGATGGAGCTAAAAGAAGCTGAAGCCGCAGGAGATGAAGAAATAACATTGAAATTATTAGGTCAAATCAATCAAATAACCAAGGAGATAAACTATGCCAAAAGATAAAAAGGTTACTGAAGAAGTGATCGTAGAAGAAGAGATAATTGATGCAAGCGGTGGTCCACTTGGTGATATCGAAGAGCCAGATCTAAACGATCTTTTAGACGAAGAAGAAGATGATATTGACACTATTAACAATAGTCAGTCTTTTGATGATGTCAGTGATGATAGCGTGCGACTTTATTTGCGTGAAATAGGAAAAATTCCATTGCTTTCTAGCGAAGAAGAGCTAGAGTTAGCTAAGCGAGTTATTGAAGGAGACGCCAAAGCTAAAGATAAAATGGCAGAGGCAAATATGCGTCTAGTGGTTTCAATTGCTAAACGCTATAGTGGTCGCGGGTTAGATTTTCTAGATTTAATCCAAGAAGGTAATACTGGACTGCTTCGTGCGGTTGAGAAATTTGATCCAGATAAAGGTTTCAAGTTTTCAACTTATGCAACTTGGTGGATTCGACAGGCAATTACACGCGCTATCGCCGACCAAGCAAGGACAATCCGAATTCCGGTTCATATGGTTGAGACTATCAATAAATTACTTCGTACTCAAAGGCGCATGACTCAAGAGCTAAATCGCGAACCAACCGTTGAAGAGCTAGCTAAAGAGCTTGAAATGGAGCCAGAGCGAATTGAGTTTATTATGAAAATTAAGCAAGACCCAACAAGTTTAGATGCTGGAGTTGGTCAAAATAATGAAGACGAAGATAGTGTGTTGGGTGATTTTATCGAAGATGAAGATAGTGCAACCCCAGAGGAATCTGCTTCAAGTCAACTTTTAAAAGAGCAGGT
Organism: Nanosynbacteraceae bacterium; assembly: GCA_041855665.1. Taxonomy (GTDB): domain Bacteria; phylum Patescibacteriota; class Saccharimonadia; order Saccharimonadales; family Saccharimonadaceae; genus JBHAEP01. The sequence goes on along the minus strand of JBHAEP010000071.1, from coordinate 590 downwards.
TAAATCTGTACTGTCCGCATTAAGTGATCGAGAGCAAAAAATTATTAAAATGCGCTTTGGTCTTGAGGGTGGAAAAAGCCACACACTAGAAGAGGTTGGCCAGGAATTTGCCGTTACTCGTGAGCGAATTCGCCAAATTGAAGCTAAAGCTTTGGCTAAACTTCGTAAACATAAAGACGCTAAAAAGCTTCACGAATATATCAAATAAGATATAAATAACCCCGCTTTTACATAGGCGGGGTTGTTATTTTATAGTTTAATTTTAGCTTGATCAAGTGTAGATTCTATTTGTGAATTTAGATATTTTATATCATGATCATTATGAATAAAGAAATCAGCCATAGCTATAGGTCCACCTTTTTCAAGATTTTCGATTTCTGTCCAATCTCGCTGGTCGGCTTCAGCCTGAGTGAATGGTCGGTCTTGGCGGTTGGCCAACCTATGATGTCGCACGTGTCGTGGCGCAACTACAGCGAGCACTAACACTTCTCCTGGGAATGCAGCTTTCAAAATTTTATATTCCGTCCAACTATAAAGTCCGTCCAATACTACGGTGTGCTGCCCGGATTTAAAGAGGTTTTCAAGCTGAA
>JBHAEP010000070.1:0-5287 GCA_041855665.1 Nanosynbacteraceae bacterium | reverse complement strand
GTCAGCACTCAGCCGCATAATATCGCTCAAAATCGCCTCAAAAGCATCACTGCCATATCCCTGCCCATCGCGGTGAATAATTTTGTAGAGGAAGACTTTGCGGGTTTTCATACTGTCTATTGTAGCATTTACCTACGCCAACTGCTCAAAAGCTTTTGTGTAACCCCAGCAAACTCGCTCAGTTTTTTGCGCAATAGTGGTTTGGAATTTATTTGACTGCCGTATTTTTAGAAACCCTCCTTTATTTAGCAAATTTTGGCGTGGGATTTGGGTTACCTATAGTCGTAATTCCTCAACTATCCTACAGACGGTATATCATCAAATATCTGAAACTCTTCTCGGCTCATAACCGGACTAAATTCACCCGACTCAACATCTTCCTTGAGGGTAGATATTTTAACATTTAGCCGCTCCTTGTATTCGTCCGTAAGCCACATGGAATTCCATAACACACCAGCACCCTTCTTTCTAGCTATCACCTTAGTTATTTCGCTATCAAATACATCACCCATCGCCGCATCCCCATCCATAATTCTTTGCAGCCAAATATTAACAAATTCTGTATTCGGAATATCAGCGAACTTTTCAATTATTCTTTTTACGATAGAACTGCGGTCTACTACACCTTCAGATTTTTCAACGCCCTTTCCTTGCAGCGTAACGTGGAAGTAGCGAAATCGCCGAGGTGAACATTATCACCAGCCAGAATACGGTCGCGAATCTCGTCAGTCAGCGCCATCAGCACCGCATAGACATCGACGTGACTCACCGTCGTGGATTTATCCGAAATGTTTTGGGCGATTTGCTTTAGGTCAACACGACGCTGCCCAGCTGATTGCGCGAAAAACTTCTTTGGCTCAGCCGGCTTCGATGGATTTGCTCGCTGCACTGCTTTATAGTTAATTGCCATACTACCCTCCTTTTTAGGATAGGTTTTATTGCTCGCACCGAAAGCGACTCTGACAAGTGTCTTACGAAAAACCACAGCCCAGCTTACATCAAAACGCTGCCCAACCATTCGCAAAACCCTGGCTGCCTTTTGACAAACTTACCCAGCTTTTTCGGCGCGATTATTAGGTTATTTATCGAACAATCTTTAGTTTTTGACGACCTCCTTTCTTTCGCAAATTTTAGCGTGGGATTTGCGAGGTTACCCCCGAGGTTGATGTACTAATTTATACCTATTGTCCGGACGTCTTGCTATACTTCTCTTTTAGATACGGCACAATGTAATTCTTCCATAGAATACTAAGCTTTTGACTCTGCTTCTCGCTTCTACTCGTTCTTTTATTAAACATTTCCATAAAAAACTTTCTGTCATTTTCTGGATTGTATGAATTAAATTTATTCGGAATAAAGCAGCCATTTTCATACATATAATCTATCAATTTCCTGGACAGCATACCCTTTACACTTTTATTATTCACCACTGCATTATATAGTTTCCTCTCTTCAGCCATAACTTTAGTTAGTGAATTCATATCATCTCTGCCAAACCTACATATACATTCACTACCTATGGGATAAAGTTCTTTTTTATTATTTTTATTTTTTATCGTATACAAATACTTTAACCCAGTTTTTCCGCAAATACAGGTGCTGACACGATCATTATCCTCATCACAACCCACAATATCCCATTCCAATACAGCTCTCTCCCATTTCTTGCTGACAGAGTACTCGAGAACCTCACCGATTAAATTACCGTGGCCGCTCATTCCATCGCCTTTACTTTTTCCTCAATAAAAGCAACCTCTTGCTCATTCAAGCCATACTTGACATAAAGCTGGCGGTCGATTTCGGGGATTGATTTGCTCCAGTCGATGTCAGAGTCGGGGGTAAAGTTTTGGAGAGGTGATAAACGAAACGCCGTTGTTGAGTGCTGCGTTGTTTTCAAAATACCAACCATTGCTCGAAAGAACTTAGATTTAATGTATTTCAAGCAGGCTTCAGCTTCATCGCGGGTCTTAAACTTACCAATTTGCAAATAAGTTTCAGTACATATCTGTATCGGCGAGCCGAGTATCGGCGACGGTATCTCTTCTCCAATAGCCCCACAACCGTATGCGTAAGGCAGGAACACCTTCCAGCCATGCAAGATACGTCCCCCCGCAGGCAAGGGATAGTTATTTGATACAAAGCGGCTAACGCGCTTTGCTCTGAACAATCCAAAAATCTCCAGGTCAGTTTCTTCTTTTCTCTCGAGAGATACAGGCGGTAGATTATATTTATCCTGGTTAATAAAGAAGTCGGTGCTCAAGCCGTACGGCTTGCGCACCGAAACGATTTTTTGAAAATTAGTTTTTGAAAGGTCATCCTTATTTTTCACCTTTTTCAAAATATCAGCCAACTCTTTCCATGGAATGAATACCCCCGAGCCCGAATTGTCTAAATAGCCCAAAAAAGTAGATTCACCTTCTTGCGTTTTAATTTCAATGCGTGCCTCGCCGTTGTATTTTCTGTCTCTCATAAAATAACAAATACCACCCTTAATATCATTATCAGGAAAAACATCTTTTGAATTAGTGAATAGCGAAAAATGTTTGATGGAATGATCAGTAAGCATTGCTTCACTAAACTTTTTCAAACCCTTACCCGCGCCAGACGTCCAACGTGACGGAATAACGAAACATTGCTTATCTGAAACTCTCTTGGCGGCGTCAACAAAATGATGATACAGCGGAGACGCGCTAGCATTTGCCGAACCGTCTTCACGCTTTCCATTATCATTCTCCTGATACGGCGGATTTCCAATCACAACATCGAATTTCATATTTAGCGTATTTCCTTTCTTGAAGTCTTCGGTTAAATCTTTCAGTATATAGTTTTTGCGTGATATTTCCGGGTGGCCGCCATAAACATAATTAGTAGCGATGTCATAAATAATTTGAGTTGGTGCGAAAGCATACAACTGCTTCTCAAAAATATGCTTAATGCGCGCCTTTCCGTCTGGGATTTGCTTTTCAAGACCACGATACAATCTTTTAGCAATCTCAGCGATATATAAACCGCTCTTGGTGTGAAGGTCGGCAAATGTCAGATCTGGATCTTCAAAAGTCCCTGGGTTATTTTCTTCCAAAATATTCAGCATTTGATTCACGACTTTGCGTGGAGTAAAAATCTGATTCGTTTTTTGCGGCGGAATGTAAGTAAAAATATCTTCTTTTTGCGTAGTAGTCAGATAATCCGCCAATTTACGACGCTTCTTTTCAAACTCTTGAATAGAAGCATTAAAGACATATTTTTCGAAAAACCCGTCAAAGCCTTGTGGTCGGAGGTCAATATCGTTATTATATCCATCGCGAAGTAGGCGAAAATCTTCTTTCGTAAATTTCGCACCAGAACTACCATTAAGCGTTTCGGTGAACAACTCTTCAAAATCTTCATCCCGAACAACATTTTCGATATTATCAATCGTCAAGTTTTCCGGATCATCCGAAGCCATCACTAGACTCGGAATAGCGCGCGAAAAGCTTTTCAATTTGCTTTTTATGATATCTATGTCCGATTTTTCTTCTTTTTCAAACTCTTTTTCTTCTCGCTCATCGACCAAATCGTGTGGTATATCCTGCTCGATGATATCAGTAATCTGTTGATTCATCTGCTTGAGATCGTCTGTTTGTTGTGATGAAGCAACAAATTCTTCCACAACCTCGCGGATTTTCTCGGTATGTGTCTTTTTAATCCCATCAAGTTCATTTTTCGTTGGGTTGTATGTTTCAATAAATTTAGCATAGATAGGCTTAGTAATTGCTTCTTGGATTCCTTTAAGCACGCGTTGTGAATAATCTTCTGAATTAGCAGTATTTAGCAACTCTTGGGCGGTGATTTCCTCAACCGTACCGTATACGGGATTAGCAAAGATAACGTTACGGTTCTGCGTAATGCGACGAGTCGTGCGGCTGCGACGATCTTTGTCTTCAGGTACGTCTTCTTTTTGTCTATTAATGCGCCCCTGGTCTGTGGTGCTTGCTAATTTATTGACCGAGGCACGTACTTCGCTTGGTAGATTAAACACATTCGAAACATTGCGAAACAACATATTTGTAATAAAGCGATGCTCCACAACCTCCCGTGCAATAATTGCTTTCGGGAAAGTCAGCACTTGCTTAGCATCAAGCTCTATCATTCGTCCATTTTCATCTTCAGACAAGACAGGAAAGTAGTTCAGTAGTTTGGCGATGTTCTCACGGCGCTCACCCTCGGTTATCTTACCCGTCGCACCCTCGTGAACCAATGAATTTGCGAAAGAATCGTACACTTCCAATACTCGATTCGGCGCAAAGTCAAACACATACGCTGACTTCTTGCGAAAAAGTTTGCCGTCCTTTTCAAATTTATATGGGTTCTGCGCACGGAAAATTGCCTGCATGTAAAGCGACTCTGTCTTGATGTCAGACAGCATCAGTACCGCCGACCATTCCTTTATGGTTACGCCCGTGGTCAACTGGCCAACAGAAAGGGTGATTGTTTTGTCGTGATTTTTGATAGCTTTACGTACTCTGTCAAACGCCTTCTCATTACTATTAAAATCATCAATTTCAGATTCGGTTTCGTCATCATCTTTCAGAGAACGACCATCGCCTGCCGCTAGAACAATCTCGTAGTTGCCATTACCAAACACGGGGTGCTTACGAAGCAGTTTTTCCATGGCTTTTGCCGAAGAAACGCGGTTACCAACCATCCAAAACGTGTGTTTTAACTCTTCTCTAAGTTCCGGTGTTGAAAATGGATATTTCTCATTTTTTGAAAGCATATCTAAAAATCGAATAACATCTGCCTCATGAACAAATTTTCCATTATGTGTTGCAAAAAACTCATTTAAGTTAAAGGCGTAGCTAGTGTCTCGATCGTCGATTTTCGTACCTTCATTGATCTCTTTAGCCACCATATCTGAGATTTTATATGTAAACAATCGCATGTCTGGCATATCAGTGTGCGCGCCGGATTCACCTTCTTTTAGCTCAAATTCCTTAGCCTCTTGCTCATCAATATAAGTCCAGTTAAAAATTTGCGCCTCGCTAAACTTACCACTTGCCAGCGCCCGAAACGGCGTTCCCGACAAGTGAAGCGTAAATCTGCGCTTAATATTGCTAAACGCTTCGTCACTTCGACCAGTGTCAATACCCTCGTGCGCTTCATCAATAACCAGCAAATCCCAGTTTAAATCCGCCACCCATTGGAGTTTGTCGTATGGCCCTCCAAAGACTTTCGCACCTTTCAAGTCTTGGAGACTCAGAAACGTGCACTGCTTCTTGTCTAATTCTGAGATTTGATTATATTCTTC
>JBHAEP010000069.1:0-4390 GCA_041855665.1 Nanosynbacteraceae bacterium | reverse complement strand
TTATTGATTTTCGTTACACCTTGCTGTTGGTTTCCTCCACCAAAAATTGTAGAAAAGAATCCTTTAGCTTGCTGTTTGATAGCTTCCGTGTCGCCATTTGGATAGTACGGGATTGTAATGTAGAAAGATTTATCCATAATATTGGCTTCTTGACTCAAAATGTCGATAAAGTTGATATAGTCATCCATTAAAACATTTAAAAGCATATTGTCTTGGCCGCGACGAATAGCGATCAGTTTATCGATATAAGGACCAATATCAACTCGTTGACTGCGGATTAAAATTTGAACTGGAAAATATAATGAATTCAAAAAATCTTGATAACTATATTCAATACCTTCTCGTTCTCGACTACTCATCAAATCAAAGTTGATTGATTCACAAGCTACAATAGCTCGGAAGCTACCGTCGTTCATCACTATTAAATTATCGCGAATTTCAGAGAAAATTAGCGTATTTTGAGTGGTGCTAGGATCTTTCGGTTTGGTTGGTTGTTGACTGGCTTGAGGTTGATTAGGATTTTGCCCATTAGCTGCTGAGTTTTGGTGATTTGGGTAATTTCCATAATTTGGCGCCACTCCAGGAGTACCAGGTGCAATTCCCTGTTGACCTTGAGGTGGCATTGGCTGTTGTGGTTGTACTGGTGGCATAAAATCTCCCTATCGCAATGAAATGAAAACTTCTTCATCTTTGGTGTGTTCTTGCGATTTCTTTTTCTCCTCTTTTTGCTTAATTCTATTCGCCTCACGCTGAATAGTTTCGATTGATAAATCATGCTGGTTGGCTAGATTTATAATATCTGGCGATAACTGCTCTTCTTCCTGTTGAGTTATTTTCTGACTAGGTATTTCCGTTTGAGTGTAATTACTCTCTATTGATTGTTGAACGGGAATATTTTGAATAGGGTTTTGCAAAGGTTCATCTGGTATATGATACAGTTCTTTAACAGATATAATTGGTTGCTGTTCTGTACTTTCAGGAATGTTATTGGCAGGGGTTGGAATATTTTGCTGAGGTGTAGTTGGCGATTGAGGTTGATTGTATGGTGTATGATTTTGAGTGTTTAGCGGTTGTATGATATTTTGATGAATATTTTCTGGGTATGGGTTGAAATTAACCTTCGGATCCTCTGGATGATACTGATTTTGTGGTGGCAGTGGCTGGTTCGGTATTGAGTAAACTGTAGGATTTTGAGTTGGTGGAGTGGTTTGATTAATTTGATTTGGATTTTTCATTTGATTTATTAATTGCTGGCGTCTGTCAGCATCAGCTTTAGAAATCATTTCATCAAAATGATGAGCCACTGAATTGTCTGAATCTAAGATATCTGGCGCTGACTGCGCTTCTAAAACATAATCATTATTCATAGAACTATTGCTTGAATCTTGTCCAGGAACTCCGCGTACTGCCCATCCACGAGTATCAACCACGTCAGCTAGATAAGACAATCGACGATTGGCTTCATCCCAAGAATATTCTTTCGTAAGTCGCTCCTCGACAATTTTAGGAGCAATCACTTCTACGTGATAATCGATTCCTTCAGCTTTCCAGAGGCGTTTTTTAGGTTTTAAGTGATAAGAAACAACCGCTCCAAGGTAAACTTCCATTGGCTGGTCTTTTCGAAGCGGTAAAGCTAGTGCACCTAGTACGATCACGAAAGGAACTACTATTAAAACTAAAGGTGGCAAGATTGTCCAAAGAGCCCATCCCAGTCCGCAAAAAACGGCCGCAACCATCAAATATACAAATTGGCGAAAACTAAAAGGGCCAAGAAGTTTATCATCGGCCTCGACATCTTGTGGTACCTTATAACTATTCGCCATAACTCTTATTAAATTATAGCATAAGTTTTAAGTTTTTTAATTAAAAAATAAGCACTATGTCAAATCTTTATTATTGACAAAAATGGTTATTTTTGATATAATATATGTAAGCTTTAGCTCCCTATTCTTTTAGGTTGCAGCCAAAGCTGTAATTTAAAAGAAAAGAGAGTTTGCTCGACCGAAAACTACTATTATCTTAAGGAGTGATTGATTTGTCTAATGACAAAATCAGTGCAACTAAGGGACCTCGTCATCGATTGAAGAATGACGAAACCACGGATACTGCTGTATTTCCGGCTATTACCGGCAACGACAGATATCGCAATCATATCGTTTACCGTGTAACTTACAAGCTTTCGAGCTTTCTGTTTCGTCGCAACGATGTAAAGACCATGAGTTCGGTTTCAATCCCTCATTACGGATGGATTACTGGTGCTGCGGTTGTTGTTTTGGTGCTTTTTATGCATCTTTTGATTCGTCCCCTTGCCTACAGCGGCTTGGATACAACTCAAAAGAACGACTTCCTCAACCCCGGAACCGGTGTTAGCAAGGTGATGCTTCTTAATGAACGTGCACCTATTGGTGTTATGTTAATGTGCGGCATTATCATCATTGCCTGTTTTATGGCAAAGCATGTATTGATGCGCATTTACAAGCAGAACGATAATTCCTATCGTCACATTGTAAAAAAGCGTCGCTCGATGCTGAACGTGATGATTATTGCGAATATTGCAGTAATTATTATTGTTTTCATCTTGTCGAAAATCGGATATTGGTTTAAGTTCTTCCTCGGTTCTGTATTTAATGTGTCTGTTGGAATATTTCCTTTTCAGGCTCAATTTTTCGATACAGTTGTCGGGGCTGGATCTAGCGCTTCAAGATTCTTCTTGGCGCTTTTTGCGGGCATTCTGGTGGCTTTAGTTTTTCATCGTACGGCATTTATTTACACTTCATTTCTACCTTTAAGTGTGAATGATGTACAAAATATGATCGAACGAGCTGAAAAGCGTGAAATTGATATCAAAAAAGATATTAAGTTCATTCATCAGGACCGTAAACTTCTGAAAAAAGAAGGATTGGGAATCAAAGAGATTTACAACCTCGCCAAACTAGAGGCCAATAGCAACAACTTGGTTAATTACCGGATTGAATACGGTGATACTTTAGCTCTTGCTGACTCTAGTGATGATGAATACCAGCATTCAGATAAGTCTAAGCCGATCAAATTTTTTAAGTGGAATATTCCGCTTCGTTTGATGGCTGTAGTCTTGTGGTTGATTTCATTTTACTGCACTGGATTCGTTGTTATTTCAACTATTCCTCGCACCTAGTGTTTGGCTCGCTCATTGTTATTTTTTCGATGAGCGAGCCGCTCGCTACTCTCTTTTCTTCTTTTCATTGATGTTATATATTGACTTTTTATAATTAAAATGGTAAAATAATTTTTATGTTAATGCGGAGTTTAATGATCGCTAACCGACCATCCTTCTTTTTAAAGAGGGTTGCTCTGGGACTAATAGCGATTTTAATATCCGCTGTTTTTCTTGTTTTAGCTAGTCCTCAGGAAGCCAATGCTGCAAACTGGACTAATAATACCGCCACAGCTAGCATCGAACATAATGGAAATACTTACCGAGGTAGTTCTAATGGTCCGTTAGTTTCTGATGGTGGACAAAATTCCCCTCCGGGTGTTCCAAGTGGCGCTAAATATTATATTTCTTCTGGAAACCAGAACCCAGCAACGGGTAGTTTGGATGTCAAAGTAATTTGGTTTCCAGCTGATGCCGATGTAGCAGCTGCGACAAGCGCTAATTATCTAGAGGCTGATGGAAGTACTTCTGGTGCTTATTCCAATGCTAGGAACCAATCATCAATCGAAATAACTCCACGTTCTGAAGCTGGAGAAATCGACAATGGTGGCGAAAACACCGCAGAAAATACCTGTCAAGTAGAAGGAATTGGCTGGTTTGTCTGTCCAGTTAGTATGCATATTGCAAAAGCTATGGATTTCATGTTTGAAGCTGTAAAAAGCATGCTTCTAGTCCCTCCGATGCTGGGAATGGAGGCAGCTGGATCACTTTACGATACCTGGGCAGCCTTTAGAAGTTTTGCCAACGTAGCTTTCGTGATTGCTTTTTTGATTATTATCTATTCACATCTAACAAGCACCGGTGTTAGTAATTATGGTATCAAAAAGCTTCTTCCGCGTATTTTGATATCTGCGCTACTTGTAAATATTTCATACTGGATTTTGGCTCTTGCGATTGATGTTTCAAATATCGCCGGAACTTCACTTCAGAATGTTTTCAATATTCTTCGCGAGAATATGAACATGGAAAATCCAAACTCATTCTCTACATGGGAGAGCGTTGTTAGCGTGGCACTGATGGGTATTACCGGTGCTGTCGGTGGAGTAACTGCCCTATCTTCAATCGCCGCAGCCGGTACGGGTGCTATCTACTTGATACTTCCAGCTTTATTTGCGGGGTTAATATCAATAATTGTTGCGTTTGTTATTCTAGCTGCTCGTCAAGCATTGATTATAGTTTTAGTGGTATTGGCGCCAT
>JBHAEP010000068.1:0-19964 GCA_041855665.1 Nanosynbacteraceae bacterium | reverse complement strand
GGATTCTGGTCAAAATAAAATCAAAGATGACCTACAAAAAATCGCACCGAAACTGAAATATTTAGCCGAAAACAACACTCCAATGTTGATGATATGTGGAATGTATCAATTATTTGGGCATCGTTTTATTACATCTAACGGCGACGAAATTCCTGGAATCGGAATTTTAGATATTGAAACAAGAGCCAGCAACCAGCGTCTTATAGGAAATATCGTTACAGAATCTGATGAATTTGGAGAAATTGTTGGCTACGAAAATCACAGCGGTCAAACTTTTCTATCCGATAATGTCAAACCATTAGCCAACACTAAAAAAGGTGCCGGAAATAACTCCAAAGACAATCACGAAGGAGCAATCTACAAAAATGTTATCGGCACATACCTACATGGGTCAATTTTACCTAAAAACCCAAAAATCACCGACTGGATTATCAAAAAAGCGCTAGAGAAAAAATTTAAAGAATCTATCAAACTTGAACCACTAGACGACACTTATATAGAAAAGGCTCGCAAGGCAGCAATATCTCGACCCCGATAATGACAAAAACTATAGCCAACCAATCGCAAAGATTCTTAAGCCTCGACTATCTTCGAGGTTGGTTTATTTGCATTATCATAATCGACCATCTTTGGTTGTGGCCAAGTTTTTTAATTATTTTCACCGGAAAAGCCGAACTTTGGATGACTGCGGCCGAAGGTTTTGTAATACTAGCTGGATTTTTGGTTGGATATGTTCGCGGATATAAATCCATAGCAAAGCCATTTATTGAAGTTATTAAAAAACTAATTTCTAGGTCTTTAGTTCTATGGCTATGGGCTATCATCGGCAGTGTATTTTATCTATTTTTTGCCTGGCAAGAAAATCTAAAGCCAATGTGGGGGCCGGAAATTGCTAAAAACGACTGGACTTCAGCCTGGTGGGAAATAACAACCCTCCAGCAACCTTACGCTTGGGTCTACTTCTTAGCCATATATGCTTTAATTATGCTTCTCGCAATACCTTTCATTGCCATGTTACGTAAAAGGTTAACCCTATTAGTCTTTTTGGTGAGCGCCGGACTCTACATACTCGGTATAAACCTAGAAATAAAATGGCTAATCTGGCAAATAATTTTTGTAATCCCTATGATAATCGGCTTTTACTTCCCCGCCATAAAAACAACCTGGGACAAACTAGATCTTAAAAAACAAAAAAATATTACCATATCAATTCATATGATCAGTTTAATTAGTCTAGTGTTATCCGTTGCATCAAATTTCTACCCAAATACTCTACCTGGAAACCTATCCCATCAATTAAAGGATCTATTCTTTATTGACTATTTCTATCCACCGAGATTAATCATAACTACATTCTGGTTTATGTCCCTATTTTTTATATTTCAAAAATTACTACCAATACTTCAAAATCCTCGCTGGAACTTTCTATACTATATCGGCACCCACTCGCTAACGGCTTACATATGCCACGGTATTGCCATCATGTTAATAATAAACCTTCTACCTAATGCAGAAGAGATTAGCTTACCAATTTCACCGATTCTACTAAATACGATTTATGGCATATTCTGTATTTTTATCACCTATATAATAATAAAAATACCGATTATTAAGCGTTTTATTCCGCGCTAGTAAGTCTTAGCTTTACGGCTCGAATCATCTTTTCAGAATCATTAGAACCCGGAGCTTTAACCTCTTGAATTATCTTCCAGTTTCCCTCTTTAGGAAATTCAACTTCGCCATATTTCCAATCACCTACATACCAAATCTCTCCGCCGTTATCTGCGGCGAATTTAGGTGTATCGTAAATTTTCCTATAGTCGTTGTAGCGCAGCATATCATAAGAGCCCCAGTCAATATCATCAGTCGCTTCAAAATAAACCGGATTGATTTCAGTCTGATAATAGTGAGTTTCATAAAAACGCCAAGAAGAATTAGCAACTATCTTCTCGCCTGGGTTAGACCTCTTGAATATCTCCTGTATCAAAGGTCGAATCATTAAATTGTCATTCGCATGCTTATTATAGTTGCCGATCTGATAAAGATAAAAAACCCCCGAAATCGACATAATCATGCAAGTTACGAATAAAATCTTAGCAGCATTAAAACGGAATTTTGTCTTTTCCCTCCAGAAAGTCGCCACAGAAATACCAACCAGAGCAGACCAAAAAGGCAAAGCCGGAACTAAATACCTATCAACAAAAGACGGACGAAGCGGTGGAAGCGACAGTACCATCAAGATAACCATTGGCATCAAAGCCATAAAGCAAATTAGACTAAACAGATCCTTTTTGTCGCCTTTTAGCTTTCCAAAAGATTTAACAGCTAAAGATACGCCGATAATCAAAGAAATGATGCCAAGAATTGCAAAATATCCAGTAGATTCACTTGAATCCCGATACATAAAAATCGTACCTATGAAGCTAAATGGAGTGCTGAAGTTTATTGGCTGAATCCAAAAACCACCCCCCTGAACACCCGAAAGCTGCTTCACCATAAATGGCATCCATGGCACAAAAGAAGCTACCGCAGCAATATGAGTCAAAATCCACGGCTTCGTCCAGAAAGACTGCTTGTGCCGGTGAACATACCAAAATCGCCAAGCCCAGTGAGATAACCACATTATCGCAGTGAAATAGTGCGTCCACATTCCGAGTGAAATTAACACTCCATAGATAATATATTTTCTTTTAGTTGGCTTTTTAACGATAGAAAACAGAGTAAATGTAGCTGCGACAACAATAAACATCGCCATTCCGTACATCCTAGCTTCTTCACTATATCGCATCATTAAAGGCGCAATCGCCATCAATGACATTGAAACAACCGATGCGCCGCGACCAAAATATTTTCTAATAAAATACCAAACGAAAATAATTGCAGTTAATATAAACACCAAACTCAAACTACGCAAAGCTAGCTCACTGTTACCAAAAACCTGACTCCAAAATTTCAGTATCCAGTAATAAAGTGGAGGGTGAACATCGGTTGACGTATACCTAGCCACATCAAAATAATTAAACCTGATTAAATAAGCACTAAAAGCTTCGTCGAACCAAATTGACCACCTGCTAATATTACCAAGAGATAGGGCAGCAAATGTCAAAACCCCAGCAAAAGCGACCACAAAATCGACAGATTCAAGTTTTTTGGTTTTATCTTTCTTAAATAAATTCTTAACTTTATCAAACATAATTATCTCTATTTTACTAAAAAATTCCAAATTATAAAATAAAATAGCTCCAATTGGAACTATTAAAATCATTTCTTGTATGGTCGGGGTGAAAGGACTCGAACCTTCGACCTCACGGTCCCAAACCGCGCGCGCTAGCCAACTGCGCCACACCCCGAAAGTGTATAACTAAATTATAGCTTATTTTCTAAAAAAATACTAGACTTATTTTAATATTTTTTATTTTTTTCATGCTACAATAAACTTATGTTTAAAAACAAAGGCTTTACCCTGACAGAAGTGCTAGTTACGGTTGTTATTGTCGGTATACTTTTTACCCTAGCATCCATGTCCTACAATTCAGTCGTTAAAGATTCTCAGATAAGCGCTATAAAGAGTGACTTGCAGATGATCGCCAAAAAGCTAGAAACTGCCTATTTAAAAAAATCAAACCCCGACGAAACACCCTTCACATCCTCTGGCTTAAACAGTGAAAAATTCACAGTATCAAAGCCTTCCTATCAAAAAATATCCGGTCAAGAAAATTTACTAGTTTGCGTCGATAATTCAAACTTTTTCATAATTGCCAGAACCACCTATAAGGACGCGCTCTATATTACTTCTCTGGATAAAATTGAAGTTAAATCAGCCACAGAAGATCAGTGGAATAAAGGTTGTCAAGATTCCGGACTAGATAGTAGCTATCAAAAATTTGCTGGCTATAAGTCAGATGAAAACTGGGCTGAATGGATAAAAGAATAGCTCCTAAAATGGAGCTATTTATTATTTGGCAAATTCTACCGCTCGAGTTTCTCGGATAACATTAACTTTAATCGTTCCAGGATACTGCATTGTGCTTTCAATCTTCATAGCAATATCTCGAGCCAAACGAAGTGATGAAAGATCGTCTACAGTTTTACTGTTTACTATCACACGAATCTCTCGGCCGGCACTAATGGCATAAACTTTATCAATACCAGCAAAGCTTTTGGCGATATTTTCTAACTCGCGCATTCGTTCAGCGAAGTTTTCAGCATTAATGTTTCTAGCACCTGGACGAGCTGCACTCACTGCATCCACCACGCGAACAATCAAAGCCTCTGGAGTTGTCGCTTCTATATCATCGTGATGTGCCTCTATTGCATGAACTATCGCGTCAGAAAGCCCATATTTTTGCGCCAATTCCGCCCCAATATGATGATGTTTGCCAGAAATCTTATGAGTTACAGCTTTTCCAATGTCATGCAAAAGTGTAGCAATTTTAGTAGTGCGAACGTCAGCTCCAAGCTCTTCGGCAATCTGCCCTGCTATATGTGCCATTTCAGTGCTATGCAATAAGACGTTTTGACCATAGCTAGTTCGGAATTTCAGCTCACCGAGCAATTTCAATAGTTCCTTTGGAATACCAACGACACCCACCTCACGTGCCGCATCATCACCAGCCCTAATAACTTCTTTTTCAATCTGACGCTCGGCTTTTTCGACAACCTCCTCTATTCGACCCGGATGAATCCTACCATCCTTCATTAAAGTCTCAAGAACCAGTCTAGCGACCTGTCGACGAACGGGATCGAAACTAGATAATACAATCATACCTGGTGTATCGTCAACTAAAATATCAACACCTGTAGCTCTCTGTAAAGCCTGAATATTTCGCCCCTCCTTACCGATAATTCTACCTTTCATATCCTCTTCGGTAAGCTTCACCGCAGTTACTGTTCGCTCTGCAGTAACTTCACTGCTCATTCGTTCCATTGCCGTTAAAAGGATAGTTTGAGCCCGCTCCTCCGCGTCCTCCATAGCATCTTTTTGCATTTTTGAAATAAGTCCAGTTAAATCACCGGAGATTTCTTTCTCGGTTCTAGCTATCAATTTTTCAACAGCCTGATCTTTTGTAAGTCCTGCTATTTTTTCCAAATTAGCAGTCTGGCGCTTTTTTATTTGCTTGATTTCATCTTTAAGTTCATCAAGTTCGTCCTCATTTTTACGCAAAGATTCTGCGCGCGCATCTAACTCTTCTAGTTTTTTATCTAGAGAAACCTCTCTGTCCATTAAGCGATTTTCAATATCTTTTAGTTCCGATCGTCGAGTTTTTTCCAGTTCAGCTACTTCCTCGCGGCCAGAAGCTAAAATATCCTCAGCTTCACTCCTGGCGTCGGCGATAATCTGATCTCTAGTTTTTAATCCAGATTTAGTTTTATGCTTAAAATAGCCAAAACTTCCACCAACGCCAAAAACTACGCCAGCTAAAGCGATTAAAATTTCCATTATAAATTCCTTTCTTGATAATATTTAGCCAATTGGTCAAGTTTTCGCCTTGACTCGTCATCATCACAATAAGCTAAAAATCATCAATATTCTATAAAATTCTTGCTTTTTCAAAAAAGAGATTAACGATAAATAACCTCTTTTATAATTATACGCTGAAAATTTAAAAATAACTAGCTATTTTCTTGGCGTTGTAATATTTACCGGACGATCATAAAATGGCATTACGAGATTGTCATTCTCTCCGCTTTCAAGCCTAGATAAACACTCCTCTCGCCAACCATCTCCAATAGCACCGACTATAGGAATCTGGTTTTCGCTCGCGATTGTATTCAAAACAGATAAGCCAATCCTGATGCCAGTAAAGCTGCCAGGCCCCCTCAACACTCCAATCATTGAAACATCTTGAATATCAGCGTCGATACCCTCGAGCTCGCCAACTATAATACCTAGCAAAGTACGAGCCAAATCACGCCCAACTTCACGCTCAAAATAGTGTTCAACACCTCCTTTAATCAACCAAAGTCGACAGACCGGACTAGTCGTATCTAAAAATAATTTTACAGCCATACTTCCTCGTTTAATCCCAAAACCTCAACATCTCTCAAATCTTCAGCAGTAGATGTTATTTTGACAATAACCCTATCCTCGGGTAAAACCCCGTCTACAATATCAGCCCATTCTACTACCGTGATAGTGGATGGATCGTGAGTTGCATCATACAATTCATCAGCCATAACTCCGGCATCTGTAAGCCGATAGAAATCATAGTGAGCCAAAACTCTACCATCACTCAAATCGTAAACTCTAGAAATCGTAAAACTAGGACTTTGCACCTCCTCAGAAATACCCAAATGTTTACCCAAACTTTTAGTGAAGGTTGTCTTGCCAGCTCCAACATCGCCTATCAATTCAATAACTCCACTTTCAATTTGACCAGCAACAACTTTAGCTATCTGATCTAATTTCTCCAAGTTTACGGAATTAAATTTCATAATAAAATTATAACATAAAAACAATCCAGCTAAATTATCTCGAGACTAGATTTTTTACAAAAAATTATATAAAATAAACTTAAGTATTATGCATATTTCCGACATTACAATGAGAAAATTGCTAGAGCGAGGTGGGATCGCTGATGATACAAAAATCACCTCTCTTCTAGATCAAGCCAAAAATGATAACACTTCTCTTCAGGAGGTGATTATTGCAAATGAGATTATGGATGAAAAAGCAATCTTTAAAGCTTTTTCAGAATACACAGGTATTCCTTTTGCAGAAATTGACCCATCTGAAATACCGAGTGATATTCTACAGAAAATTCCAGAAAGAATAGCTAGGCAATATAATGTCGTATTATTCAATATTGATGAAGACGGGGTTCAACATCTAGCCACTGACGATCCAGATGATGTTCAAGCTATAGATTTCATTAAAAAAGAACTCGGTGAAAACATTAAAATATACATTGCTACTGAGCAAAATATTTTAGAATGTCTAGAAAATTATCGCGGCGATGTAAACGAAGAATTGAACAGGGTTGTCGAAATTCAAACTGAATCAAGTACGGAAGATCAGTCTGTCAAACAAGAAGACATCGCTGAAGATTCACCGATAGCTCAAACTGTCAATTTAATACTCGAATATGCCATACGATCAAATGCTAGCGATATTCACATTGAACCACGAGAAACATTTATTCAGATACGCTACCGTATAGATGGTGTCTTAAAAGAAGTAAATCAGCTACCTATCGGTGTTTTAGGGGCTTTAATTAGTCGAATCAAAATTTTATCAAATCTAAAAATTGATGAACGACGTGTTCCACAAGATGGTCGCTTTAAAATTGGTGTGGCCGGAAAACAATATGCACTACGTGTCTCAACTCTACCTATAGCAGATGGTGAAAAAGTTGTAATGCGTATTCTAGATGAAAGTAATAAGGCGATTAGTCTAGAGGAGCTTGGATATTGGGGTAAAGCTCTTGCAACAATGAACAACGCACTAACCGAACCAAACGGTATGATTTTAGTAACTGGACCGACCGGATCAGGTAAATCAACTAGTCTCTTTAGTGTTCTATCCAGATTGAACACCCCTGATGTAAATATATCAACAATCGAAGACCCAGTAGAATACAAAATCCCCGGCGTCAATCAAACTCAGACCAACGTTAAGGCAGGGATGACCTTCGCCTCAGGACTTCGAGCATTGCTTCGCCAAGACCCGAACATTATCATGGTAGGAGAGATTCGAGACGGCGAAACCGCAAATCTAGGCGTTCAGGCTGCGCTAACGGGACATCTGGTATTCTCTACACTTCACACCAACAACGCAGCAACGACTTTACCTCGACTTCTAGACATGGGTATTGAGCCGTTTTTGATAGCATCTACAGTCAAGGCCGTAGTTGGACAGCGACTAGTTCGCAGACTTTGCCCTATTTGTCGAATCAAATACAGACCAGAAAAGGAAGAGGTGGACGCCCTAGTAAAGCTTTTCAACCTAAAAGAGGATCAAAATATTGAATACATCCACGACCTAGAGCGTCAAGCTAGCGACCAAAAAGTTGGAGGCGAAACAAGCCTAAATACTAGCGACAATGAAATTGAATACCTATGGAAAGCAAACCCTGAAGGATGCGATGACTGTAATCACATAGGCTTCAGAGGTCGAGTTGGAATTTACGAAGTCCTAGGCATGTCTCACGATATTGAAAAAATGATCGTAGCAAATGCCACTAGCGCCGAAATCCAAGATAAAGCAATCGCCGAAGGTATGATTACTATGCAAACAGACGGACTAGTAAAAGCTATTCGCGGAGCTACAACAATAGAGGAAGTGCTGCGCGTAACTAAAGAATAGGACATATTATGGCAACCTTTAAATATATTGCTGTCAATAAAAATCAGGAATCCATCAACGGAACTCTTGAGGCCAGCGATAAAAGCGCAGTCATGGCATCCCTATTGAAACAAGGTCTGCGCCCAATATCAATCACGGAGACAAAATCCAGCGGTAAATCTGGATTTTTAAACTTGAATTTTAAAGGTCGAGTTAAAAGCGAAGACATCGTTATGCTAACTCGCCAGTTGAGCGCAATGATTAGCGCTGGGGTGCCAATCTTAAGATCACTCAACTCCCTGGCAGCCCATGCAGAGAGTAAGCCGCTAAAGGAAATCCTGGAAAACGTCAGTAAAGATATCGAAGGCGGTATGTCTTTAGCTGACGCCCTAGAGCAACATCCGACAGTCTTCAACAACGTCTATGTTAATATGGTACGCGCAGGTGAAGCAGCAGGTATTCTAGACGACATCTTAAAGCGACTAGCCTTGCAGCAAGAAAAAGCATCTAGTATCAAGAAAAAAATTAAAAGCTCAATGACCTACCCGATGGTTTTGATCTTCATAACAATCGCCGCATTTTTTGGTTTGATGATATTTGTAATCCCTACTATAGGTAAAACTATCAAAGATTTGGGTGGCGAAGATGCCAAACTTCCAGCTTTAACTGAATTCATGCTAGGCCTCAGTAGTTTCATTTTAAACTGGTGGTATATTATTATACCTGGAATTATTGGAGTTGTATTTTTAACAATAAAATATATCAAAACCGACAAAGGCCGACGACAATTCCATAAATTACTTCTAAAAATTCCTGCGATTAGAGGAATTGTACAAAAAATAGCCGTAGCACGTTTTGCTCGAACTTTTTCAGCTTTAATGGGCGCCGGCGTAGCAGTCCTAGAGTCATTAAGTGTTACAGCAAGAGCAATCGGCAACACAGTATATGAAGAAGCCCTAATGAATGCAGCTCAAGAAGTTACCAACGGAAAACAACTCTCTAAAGTGATAGAAGAATACGAAGATCTTTTCCCTGCCATCACCGCACAGATGCTTTCTGTAGGAGAAGAAACCGGTCAAACAGACAAGGTTCTAGTTCGAGTAGCTGAATTTTACGAAGAAGAGGTTGATGCGGCAATTGGAAGTATCAGCTCAATCATAGAACCTGTAATGATTGTTATTATGGGCGGAATGGTTGGATTAATTGCAGCAAGCGTCATGGGTCCAATTGCCGGCATGGCGAACAATATCAAAGGCTAGAAAAAACAAAGCTCTTATGCTATAATTTTATTCATAATCAGATGTTTTTGTGGGCAACATATGAGTAATATACTATTTCATAAAGATAAACCGATCATAGGAATTGATATCAGTCATACTGGCATCAAAGTTATGTTTGCTGACCCTAAAAAACTGACAGTTCATGGGTATGGTAGTATTGAAATCGACCCCAAGGAACTTCAAAATTGCCTTCAAAAAAATGATACCTATCTTGAAGATAAAATTAAAGAACTATTTAAAAACAACATCATCGGAAAAGTCCCCTTAACCGACGCCGTAGTTGGAATACCAACTAGCCGAACCTTTTCTCGTACATTCTCAATACCCCTCAAGAACGAGTCTGACATAGAAAATGCCGTTGAGCTCGAAGCTGATCAGTATATTCCAGTTCCAACAAGCTCTCTATATTTAGATTATGAAGTCATCAAAAAGACCGACAAAAGTGCCGTCGTACTTATGTCTGCCGTGCAGAAAAATATCGTAGACAATGTCGTTCAATCGCTCAAAAATTCCGATATCAACCCGATAGCCATCATCCCGTCTATTAATGCTGTAGCAAAAATTCTAAAACAAACAGAAGAAGGACACCTGCCGACTGTCATAGTAGACATAAGTCAAACCAGCACCGATATCGCTATATTAGATGGATCTATCCGCGTAACCGGAAGTGTTGGAATTGGCGGAAATAATTTCACTGTAGATATAGCCAAAAAATTAGACACCAGCCTAGAGAACGCACATCAACTAAAAGTCTCTCAAGGACTTTCAGCTGGTCCACGTCAACAAAAAATAATGCGAGCATTAAACCCGAGCCTAAGTCGAATTACAGATGAGACGAAAAAAGTTATGCGATACTACAGCGAACGCTTAAATGGCGAACAGAAACTGGAGCAGATAATTATAGTTGGCGGCGGAAGTAATATTCCCGGAATTGGAGAGTTTTTTACAAACGACATAATTATGCCGGCTCGTGTGGCTAGCCCTTGGGCTGAGCTTGATTTTGGCAAACTTAAAGCTCCTGAAAAACAATTTAGAGCACGATATATTGCAGCCACCGGTCTAGCCCTCACTACCTCCGAGGAGATCTGGAAATGATAAATCTTTTACCAAAAGAAGACATTCGTCAACTAAGAGCAGCGAAATCAAATGTTTTACTGCGACGCTATATAGTACTTTCAATAGTGCCAGCTTTGGCGATATTATCATGTTTTATCCTGGCTTTTATATTTATAAATGCCGAAAAATCTAATGCTGAAAGGTCTATTCAGGAAACAAATCAACAGCTATCTAATTATCAAGACACTCAAAAAAGCGCACTTGCCTTTCAGAGCAACATAAATCAAGCGAAATCAATCTTCAATAAAGAAAGTCGCTATAGTAAAGCTTTGCTGAGAATCAACCAAATAGTTCCCGATGGAATAAAAATCAACGGACTTCAATTATCACCAGAAACTATCGGAAAAGAAACAACAATATCAGCTGTAGTTGGCAGCGAAAATGAAGCCCGAAAACTCCGTCAAGCCTTCACTGAAGCAAAAGATGTGGTTAGCTCCGTAAAGTTTGGAGAACTCACAATGGCTGGCCAGGATAGATTCATCCTAGAGCTTAAAGTTACCTTTAAAAAGGAGTTGGTCTCATGGTAGTCAAATCAAAGAATAAACAAATCACAGCAACCAAAGTGCGAGCTCTGATGATCTCTGGACTCATCTTAACTGTGGCGGCCGTCGCAGGAATATCATGGATGGGATATTCTTGGATTAAACAAGAAAACCAAAAATTACAGGAATTAAAAAACGAATCTTCAACGCTTTCAAATCAGTTAAATTCGATTCAGTCGATTAAAAATGATTTACAAAAAAATCAATCAACAGTAAAAAAATCTGAGCAACTAGTTTTATCATCTGATCTACCTCAATTTCAAATCATAAACATACTTCAGACATACGCATCAAAAAACTCCATACCATTGGAATCAATAAGCCTTGGGCCAGCATCAACATCAACCAGAAGCTCTAGCGGAACATCAAGCTCATCAACTTCTTCATCTAGCAAATCTGTGGTTCAATCTCCAAATTCCATCACTTTAAATTTCTCAGGGCCGATGGAATATAGCAATTTCCTAAACTTCCTTAATGACATTGAAACTAGTTTACCCAAGATGAACGTTACTGCAATAAATATCCAGGGCGGACCAAACTCAAGCCAGGTCCGCGTCGACCCAATAACAATCAATACCGAACAAAAGCGTGGCTAAAATGCAAAAAAATAAATCATCACGAAAAATTAGTCAATTGATATCTTCTTTTTTTGGACGATTTCATATTATAATATTTACACTGGTGGCGATAGGCGGCTTAGCTTTTGTTATTTTTATAATATATAGCTTAATTTTCACAACAAACCCAGAAGACAGTAGTGAAACTGGCATATCTTTTGACCAAAGTACAATCAAAAATATTGAAACGCTACACACTTCAGATGAACCGAATGAGCCAATAGCCAGCAATCCGACCAATTCTCCATTTTTGAATAATAACAACTAAGCGAGGTATTTATGCTATTACCTAAAGATAAATTTATAAACACTCCAATAATGAGCCTCCAAACCGGAGGTCAACTTGGAATTGTTTCGGATCTTTTAGTGGACCCGAGAAATCTTTCGGTTATAGCGCTTATCGTTTCCGGACAAAATCTAGTCGATAACCCATCGTATCTAATGACCATAGATATCAGAGAAATGGGACCTATGGGTATAATAGTCGACTCAAGCGATGTGCTTTTTCCTGCCGAGGACGTAATTCGCATTCAAGAAGTTGTCGACTTTGGATTTGATATCAACAATATCAAAGTGAAAGATCAAAAAGGCACCCTAATAGGTAAGGTTATAGATTATACTCTAGATAGCCTTGATCAAAAAATTCAACAATTAACCGTAAAATCATCACTAATGAGGCGACTAACCATCCCCGAGGTATTAATCCATCGTTCTCAAATACTCGACATAACCAACGAAGAAATTATTATAAAATCTAGCACAGAAAAAAATCCTATGCGAACGCAAGCAGCGGTGTCAGCCGTTCAGCCAGGCAACTACGTCAACCCATTTAGATCCACAGAATCAACCACCGCAGTAAATAATAGCCCGCAAGACAACTAGATAATATTGGCACGCTCTAAAGCGGACTTTACATCGTCATAACTAAAACCTTGTCGCATTAAATACTGTATAAATTTCTGTTTATCACTATATCGAGCAGATTTTTTAGTTATAATTTTGTCGATTTCGCTAGAGTCATCGCGATCAGATTCGCTCAAAACAAGATTTATGAGGTTGATATCTATACCTTTAGCTATCAACTCAGACTGAAGCTTCCGGCGACTAATACCTTTTCTCTGATTTCTATTTTCAACCCACCAACGAGTAAAAGATTCATCGTCTACATATTTTTTATCAATCAGTTTATCTAGGACCTGGCTTGCAACCTTCTGACTAATGCCATCTCGAATTTTTATCTCGCCTTTTCTATTCTTATATTTTGTTTGTTGAGTTTTTTTGTACAAATAATCTTTTAATTCACGGATAGATCTTGGTCTACTTATGCAATATTCCAAAGCCCTGAGGTAAATTTTCCCAAAAACACTTGCCTCCTCAAGTTCTCTTAAATCATCGTCGTTAATCTCTGTACCGATTTTTAGTCGAAAATCAACAACCTGAGAAATATCAAGGCTAAATTTAAATTCGTCATCAATAAAAATATTGAGACGATCAGGATTTTTAACTTGAGATTGAATATTTGTGATAATCATAAAAATTTAGAGCCGGACTCTAACCGGCTCATATTATTTTAAACTTCAGCCTGTTCGACTTTCTCGCGAACTTTCGCATCAATCTCGGCTAAAATTTCCGGGTTTTCCTTTAGATAACGCTTTGCCGCTTCTCGACCTTGGCCAATTTTAGCATCGTTATAATCAAACCAAGCACCCGCCTTGCCAACAATTCCATTAGCAACCGCAAGATCCAATGTATCTCCAGTTATAGAAATTCCCTCATTGTACATAATGTCAAATTCGGCCACTCTAAATGGAGGTGCAATCTTGTTTTTAACAATCTTAACTTTAGTGCGGTTACCTATAATGTTTTCACCGTCTTTAATCTGGCCAGTTCGACGAATATCCATTCGAACACTAGCATAAAACTTCAGAGCATTACCGCCAGTTGTGGTTTCTGGATTGCCAAACATTACACCAATCTTCATTCGAATCTGATTAATAAAGATTACTGTAGCATGACTTTTATTAATAATTCCGGTTAGCTTGCGAAGAGCCTGGCTCATCAATCGAGCCTGAAGACCCATATGACTGTCACCCATATCTCCATCGATCTCAGCTTGCGGAACCAAGGCAGCGACAGAGTCAACGACAATTAAGTCAACCGCATTAGATCGAACCAATGTTTCAGTAATCTCTAATGCCTGCTCACCGTTGTCTGGCTGGCTAACAACCAAGTTGGTTGTATCAACGCCAAGTCGTCGCGCATAAGCTGGATCAAGAGCATGCTCCGCGTCAATAAATGCTGCCGTTCCGCCGGCTTTTTGAACCTCCGCAATGGCATGAAGTGTTAAAGTTGTCTTTCCAGAGCTTTCTGGGCCATAAATTTCAATAATTCGACCCTTAGGGTAACCTCCACCTAAAGCCAAGTCTAGACTCAAAGCACCAGACGGAATTAGTTCAACATCAACTTTATGATCCTCACCCAATTTCATAATAGACCCATCACCAAATTGCTTAGTAATCTGATCCATTGCCAAACCAAGCGCCTTCAACTTTCCCTCGTTAGCGGCTGACTCGGCTGATTTTTCTGACTGCTTCGCCATAAAATACTCCCCTTAATTTTGTATTTTATATTATAACACGTTTATGGCTAAAAATACATCTATAGTTTTTGGCCGTTTTTTGGTATAATTAAAGAATGAATAAATCTCAAGGATTTACTGTTTTTGAAGTTATAGTAGTAGCTATTGTTGCGATCGTAGCTGGTTTTTTTATCGTATCTCAACGCAATGAAATAGAAAGCACGAATCGAGACAATCAACGAAAGACCGCTATAAATGCTATATATTACAGCCTAGAAAATAGCTATCGACAAGAAAACACCGGCTACCCTTTATCAATTGACGATAAAACACTAAAAACACTCGATCCAGCCCTACTGACCGACCCAGAAGGAAACAAACTAGGAACTTCAGACTCAAATTATCGCTACGAGCCAACAGAATGTAATGAAACCAACTGCAAATCTTACACACTACGCTCAACAATGGAGCGAGAGGACGATTTTATAAAAACTAATGCCGCAAAATAATCTGCGGCATTTTTAAATCTTATTCCACGGGGCGACCGTTCTTGAAAGCTTCGACCGCATTGTTTAAAATCGCAACTTGCTCTTTTGGCTTCGTTACATAATGAAACCTATAGGTCGTCTCTTCGCCTTCAGTACTTAGCCGAATTGTGCCATAATCCATCAAAGTTTGAACAATTCCAGACTTCTTAAAGCTTGCATCTTCAATACTTCCTAAGCTTACTGTTTGTTCATGTCGGCTAAATAGACTATGCTGAATTTCTTGAATAACGCTTTCATTTGTCATGAAAAACTTATTCTGAAGATAGACCCAAACTGCTATATATCCGCCAACCCCAATCAAAGCAATTAACCCCAAAACAACCAAAACAAAAGTATCATAACCAGGAAGAATAGTACTAGAATTCAAACCCAATAATCCACTATTGTCACGTACCCATATTGGATAAACCAAAAGGCTCGACAATAAAATCAATATAATAAACGAAGTTATCGCAATCGGCAAAATCAACCCCATAGGATGGCGCCGCAATGAAATAATCACATACTCACCCTCACTAAGGTTTAAAAAAGGATACTTCTTGACAGATTCATCATGACGCCGACGAACTTCTTCGCTAATCTCTGGCTTATCTGGCTCAACTGGTCGATAAGCGTGAACCACGTTTGGCTCATTAGCATACTGAACTCTGAGATTGGGGTCAAAATTATGACCAGCACTTTGACTAGAGGCCTGCGTAACATGCGAAGGCTTTTGAGTGATAAGATTATCATCACTGTTGACATTTGATAAATTAACTTCTTCACGATTAGGATTCATACCTACTCCTTCCCCAGATGCTTTCTAGCTTTCATGGTAACCTTTCTGCCTCGAGGAGTTCTCTCAATAAATCCGATCTGTAGCAGATAAGGTTCATAAAAATCCTCAATAGTAGTAGTTTCATCGCCAGTTAAAGCCGACATTGTCGTAAGACCCACCGGATTGTCTCCGTAATTCTCGATCATACTTTCTAATAAATTTCTATCGGCCGGATCAAGACCCAGTTCATCAACTTCGAGCATTTCTAAAGCTTTAGATGTTGTAGGAATGTCAATAATTCCATCTCCATTAACATCAGCGTAATCACGAACCCTCTTTAGTAAACGATTGGCAATTCGCGGAGTAAGCCTAGCCCTAGTGCTTAGCATGTCGGCAGATTTTTGATCAATCTTCGCTCCCAAAATACCCGCAGCTCGTGCAATAATTCTACTAATTTCATCTGTTGTATAAAATTCAAGTCGATACATATGACCAAAACGATCACGAAGCGGCGCAGCTAGACTGCCCGTGCGAGTAGTTGCGCCAATTACTGTAAATTTCGGCAAATCAAGCCTAACACTTCTAGCTGCTGGCCCCTTACCAATAACAATATCCAACTTAAAATCTTCCATCGCCGAGTACAAAACTTCTTCAACAGCACGACTCAAACGATGGATCTCGTCTATGAAAAGAATGTCTCCATCCTGAAGATTAGTTAAAATGCTAGCCAAGTCACCAGCACGCTCTATCGCCGGCCCAGCAGTCACTCGCAAACCCACGCCCATTTCATTAGCAATTACACTTGCCATCGTAGTTTTACCTAACCCAGGAGGGCCAAACAGTAACACATGATCCATGGGCTCCTGTCGCTTCTTGGCCGCCTCGATACCAAGCTTTAAATTTCTTTTTAAACGATCCTGCCCTATATAATCATCGAAACTCTGAGGCCTTAAAGTAACCTCAACCTGCTGCTCAGACTCATCAACGTCATTAACACTAGTATCTACAATTCGCTCAATAGCCATAAATTAACCCTTTAAAGCCAGCGTTACGCGCTTTGATGTAGGTAAATCTTTATCTATACCTTCCAGAGCTTTAGTTGCATCCGCTAAATTATACCCAAGAGCCATCAAAGCCTCAAGAGCTTCATCTCCGGCCTCTATTTTGGAAACTAAATCAGCTTCAGAATTGGTTGAGCTATATCGAGTTGGAAGACCGACTTTATCAACCAGATCAACTATAACCCTTTCGGCCGTCTTTTTGCCAACACCACTAGCCTTTTGTATAAATCCATGATCACTGCTTGCAATCGCATTTCGGACGTCCTCAGACTCACCAAGACTTAAAATCGCAAGCGCGGCCTTCGGACCAACCCCCTGAACGGTGATTAATAATTCAAAAATCTTCTTTGCTGCAATACTACTAAACCCAAAAAGCTCCTGTGCCTGCTCCCTTATATGATGATAGGTATACAACTTCACCTCGTCATCAATGGTGACCTTATCATAGTCACCACTAGCCACCTGAACTTCGTATCCAATACCTAAAACATCCACGACAACAGTGTTATTGAATTTTTCTGAAATTTTACCTCTTACATGTCCTATCATATCTATCCTCCGGTTACTGGGTTAGTTGGTGTTATTGGAGCGGTTGGGTCTGTTGGCGCGGTTGGGTTGGTTGGTGCTGTTGGAGTGGTCGGGTCTGTTGGCGTGGTTGGGTTGGTCGGTATTGTTGGAGTAATATTATCCGTCTGGCCACTAGAATTTCCGGTCTGCTGCGATGAATCCTGATTGTTGTTTTGTGAATTTGACACAGTATTTGAATCTTGATTATCACTAGACTCATCTTCACTATCTTTTGAATCATCCTCTGATTCATCCGAAGACTGACAATTACCCTGAGCTGGAAGCTTATTAGTCAAAAAGAACTCATTATAAGTATTGCCGCCAGACCTTGAAGCCAAAAGTCCACTTCCATAACAAACAGGACGCTCTACAATTCCGCTAGGTGGATTGAAGCTTGGGTTGGAGTTTTTGGTCGCGTATGCCATAATTTGCTTCCATATTGGAGCGGCCATATCGGCTCCACCACTTACCATGACCTGATTGTCATTATTTCCAACCCATACACCTAACGCTATATCACTAGTAAATCCTACCGTCCACGCATCTCGATTATTATCAGTTGTACCTGTTTTTACTGCTACTTTTTTACCCGAAACAGTTAACGAATTACCGAACATTGAACTGCGCGCACTATTATCTGACAAAATACTAGATATCAAAAATGCACCTTGTTCACTAATCGCTTCGCTAAATTCTGCTTGATGCTTAAATATTTGTTTATCAAATTTATCAGCAATTGAATCAATCACGACAGGCTTTGTATAATCACCTTTATTTGCCATTGCAGCATAGGCGCCAGTTATTTCAATTAACGGCACCTCCGCAGATCCAATAGCTAAAGAAAGTCCGTGACTAGAAGCTTTTCCTAGAGTGGTAATCCCCATGCGCTTAGCGACGTCTATAGATTTATCAATTCCATAATCTTGCATAACTTTTACGGCCGGTATATTCAAAGACCTAGCTAAAGCGGACCTGACTGTTGTATCTCCGTAGTAAAGCTTTGTGGCATTTTTAGGAGAAAAGCCATTAATATTTATTGCTTCGTCTCGATAAATCTTTGCTGGAGTAATGACACCGTCAGCCAAAGCTCCGGCGAAGTATATAGGCTTGAAACTACTCCCTGGCTGGCGTGATGCTGTCGCCATATTCACCTTACCCCATGATTCATTGGAATAATCCATACTTCCAACAAGAGCGCGAACCTGGCCAGTCTTTGGGTCAATTGCTACAATTCCAGTATTTGAGCCGCCCATTGACTCAATATAAGCTCGTCGGTTTTTAGCAGCATCAACGGCTTGATTTTGAAGGTCAATATCAAGTGTTGTTTTAACCTGAAATCCAGATCGTTTCACAACTTCTTCACCATATTTTTCATACAAATCAGCTAGAACCATTTCAGTAAAATGAGGTGCAATGTTGTCAATCTCTGGGGCTGGATAGTATGCAAGCTGCTTAGCCTTGGCTTCTCGAGATTCCGAACTGGAAATCATCCCCTCGCGTTCCATTCGACTCAAAACTTCAGCCTGACGACTAACCGCCAACTTTTCATCGCCCTCAATCGGAGAGTAGCGACTTGGCGCTGGCAAAAGACCTATCAACATAGCACTTTCCGCCAAATCAAGCTCAGCTGGGGTTTTGTTGAAATAATTTTTTGCAGCAGCTTCAACACCAAAGGCATTATTGCCAAAGTATGCTGAATTTAGATACATTTCCAAAATTTCATCTTTGGTATATCGCCGCTCAATAGCAATCGCAACCGACAAAGTCTGGTACTGACGCAAAAAACCTCGATCAGTAGATAAAACTGTCATTTTTGCCAGCTGCTGAGTTAAAGTCGAACCGCCAAATTCACCTCCACCAGATAAAACATAACCGTAAATTGCTCGAATTGTCGCAAAAATAGACACTCCACCGTGGTCATAGAAATTTTTATCCTCGCTAGCAATCAATGCCTTCTCTGTATAGTCAGAGATTTGATCAAGCTTCACCAAGCTTCTATGCTCGGCTGTCCCCGTTGAATAAAAAGTCTTATCGTTTATATCCTTCAAAACCACGCCCGTATTGTTGCGATTCATCAGGTTTTCCATATCGCCCATAGTTGCAGTAAAATACAAAAACATCAAAGCTGGAATAATGATTACAAAAACTAAAATTGGACCACCAATAAATAGGATCTTCTTCCATAAAGGCATAAGCTTAAACGCTCGCCACTTTTCTCTTATCCACCACTGGAGTCGGCGTGGGAATGAATGTCTTTGTCGTCGATTTCTGTTGATTTTTTGGGATAATCTCATACTATTAATTATATCACCGAATCACTCTGGCGCGCGATAAAAGCATGGGTAATTGCAGCCGCTAGAGCATCTGCGCAGTCATCTGGCTTCGGAACTTCAGTTAAGCCAAGCTGTAGGCGTACCATTTCCTGGACTTGTTTTTTATCGGCCTTTCCATAGCCAGTGGTAGTTTGTTTAATTTCCATTGGAGTATATTCTGCTATAGGAAGTTTTGCTTTTCTGCCGGTCAACATAGCTACACCGCGAGCATGAGAAACACTTATCGCCGTCGTAACATTTCTAGCAAAAAAAAGCTTCTCGATAGACATAATATCAGGCTT
>JBHAEP010000067.1:0-6256 GCA_041855665.1 Nanosynbacteraceae bacterium | reverse complement strand
AGGAGGTCTCCATGACCTTTCCTTTCTGGTTGGTTTTTGATGATTTGGCGGTTGCCTTATCATTGGACTTTGCAGAGTTGAAGGTTTCTGCAGACCTCTTCTCAAGCTTCGCACCATCTGAAGTGTTGACTTCAGGGGTTTGTTGCTTATTTCCGAATAATCCCAATCGGGATCACCTCTTTCAATTAATCGAGCAAAAAATAGCTTTTTGAATATGGACTTGGGTCAAATAAACGAATCAAAGGCGAATCGTGTATTTGGCTGCTTTTTTATCAGCAGCAGTCGAGCGACAGTGAAGTATCACGCGATTGCTGCTGACAAAGTTTTACCATATTCTTGTCAAAATCTAGTTGTTAATATGCCAGGTAAGCAGCCAAGGTATTTCAAACCGCTTACTTTAATCTAAATATTATCACAAAAATTTAAAAAAGTCAATAGTTTTGCGTTTTATAGTTTTTATAAAATAACAGATGTAATAATATATTTTTATGATATTTCATATCGCTTATGATATGATCTTTTATGTTTTTATAAGTAAAAGTTAAAAGCCCCGTCTTGGGTTTTTGAGTTAAATAAATAATCAAAAACCAAGACAGGGCTGTCGGAAAGAGTTACTTCATGAACTCGCTCAACTCCTCGAGGATGCGGTCAACTTCGGTGTCTTCGTCTGCCGCCGGGTGGATGCAATCCATCAGGTGAACAACCTTGTAGAAGGGGTTGTTGCGCAGATACTCTTCATCGCTAGATGCGATCTTGCCGCGCAGGCTGCGAATCTTGAAGACTTCTTCTGCGACCTCTTCCCAGTCGGAGTAGTTGCTGTTGATGTATTCTTTGACGATTTTTTTGGTATCGCCCGAGAAGCCAATTTTGGCAACTACGGTGACGTGAACGTCGCGCACAGATGCTTCGGGGTCGAAGATGATGTGGCGAGAGTTCTGGCCGCCGATGAAGGTGTAGCCGATTGAAGGGTTCTTGCCGAGGAACAAGCGGGGGTGTTCGACGACTTGGCGGCCGCAGAGGTTGTAGTCGTCAAGAATCTTCTTGGGAAGGTTCTTGGTAATGTCGGACTTGAACGCAACAACGGGGGTGTTGGTGTTGGGTTCGACGTCGACGTAGATAACCTTGTTTGCGCCTCTGTTGCGAGCCTTCAGGAACTTGACCAGCTTCATCGTACGGGGGTTAGCCGACGCACCATCCTCCTTGTTGGAGGTAATCATGCAGGCTTTGCCAAAATCCTCGAAGAATTCGTTGGCGGCCAGCTGATTTGAAGTGAGGGCTGAGTCGTTCTTGCCTTTTTTCAGGGTTGACACGGAGTGTCTCTCTTTCTGTTGTTGGAAAAGTACATGGCAGATTTGCCAATGACTAGCTAGCTAGGGTTTAGCTGAGCATGTTTTACACTATAGCATAAAAGGTTTCAAAAGTCAATATTATAGATGGTTTAAAAAATAAGAGCCCCGCATGCAAATAGATTAGACGGAAGTTAGGGTGTTTGCATGCGGGGTGTGTGGAGACTTTAAGTTATGGTCTTATGAATTTTCCTTTCACTTGATTTCGACGGTCCGGAGCATCTGATTGATGTCTTCGCGCTGATGCGCTGCTGCGATTGACATAGCAAAGAGCGCCAAGACGCACGCGATTGCTACGAAAAAGACTACTTCGATAGTCATTAATCTCCTTTTGACGGATAATGGAAAATCCAAACTCTAAAATAAAGCTTTCCAGTAGAAAGGTGCATTCCGAGTTGGAAAAGTTGTTAAAGTTCAATTATAGATAAGTGACTTTAGCAACATTTGTTAATTATACCATGAAAATAATTAAAGTAAATAAAAAAGGAGCCATTTTTACGTCTTGGCCCCTAAAGACGGTTGAACTACTTGGATATTTTTGTGATTAATGACCTCGATTCACTGATAGTATTTTTAATGTCGGTTTCTAGCAGTTCGTGGATTTTGTGGATTTCACGAAGTGATTTTGGTTCTAGACTGGCGTAGAGTTTATTGAACTTTTCGGGTGTTTTTTTGTGTGATATTTTATCTCTGAAAAGCTCATCTAGGGCTGTTGTTGTCATGAAATTTCGAATAAGATCACGACGAACTACGGCGATGCGGTAGTTGTGTTTGGCCACCAAGGCCGCATCTATTTGATTTGCTCCGGAGTAATTTACCTTTTTGAAATTTTCGGTTATTTCTTTGGTGAAGTTTTGTACTAAAGTGGCATTTGCTGCGTTGTATTGAGTGAATACGCTCAGGGTTAGCTTTAGCCGGGTTGTCCTTTCGAGAAGTTCTAGTAGTTTAATTCGATCGGTGTTATTGAGTTTTGATCGGTCGATTTTCCGCAGAGGGGCTTCTACTAGATGATTGAGCATGGTTTTCGCCAAAGAACTGGAGATTTCACCGTAGGTAGATTTGACTACGGGGTCATAGAGAGACATAATTATCCATTCTGTAGTTTTTGTAAGGTGCGATATTCAGCCGCCAAAAGGGTGGTCGAATATTTATATTATGAACTCTATTTAGATTTTTGTCAATAAATGTTCGGGCTGTGGAGGATTTTTAATAAAAAGGGCTTGATTTTTAAAAAATATCATCTATAATATTAAGAGTTAAATACACAGTTTGGTCTCATCGTCTAACGGTTAGGACACCAGGTTTTCATCCTGGCAATCGGGGTTCGATTCCCCGTGAGATCACCAAAAGAGCCTGTCTTTATGACGGGCTTTTTTATTTTTGGCAATAATTTATATCATCGGTCTAATGGTTGTATTTTTATCTATAAAAGGTGTAATATATAGAATATGAGTGCAGTATTTAAAAGAACAAAGATCTTGGCGACATTGGGGCCGCCTACAAGTTCCCCAGAAATGATTGAAACTTTAATTCGTAGCGGTGCGAATGGTTTTCGTTTGAATTTTAGTCACGGAGATTATTCTGAGCGCGACGAACAAATTCAATGGATTCGCGAAGCTAGTGAACGAGTTGGTAAGTCTGTGGCGATTTTGCAAGATTTGCAGGGTCCAAAAATTCGACTTGGAATGCTTCAAAATAACGTAGACGTTCAGGCTGGCGATGAAATCGTTTTAGATTTTGCGGCCGAACACGATGGCGATAAAGTATTGCCGGTGCAGTACAACCTAGCTGAAAAAGTTAAGGTTGGTCAGCCGATTTATATTTTTGACGGTAAAATTCGCACGCTGGTAGTAGCCATTGAGTCTGAAACAGCTATTCGTCTGCGAGTTGAAAATAGTGGAACTTTGATGAGTCGAAAGGGGATTAATCTTCCTGAGACTGATTTTGGTGGCGATATTTTGACACCAAAAGATCTAAAGGATATTGAGTATGGAGCTGGAAAAGATATTGACTATGTGGCTTTGAGTTTTGTTCAGACTGCTGAAGATATTCATAATCTTCGCCAGATTTTACTATCTCATGGATCAACTGCTCAGATCGTAGCAAAGATTGAAACTAAGGCTGCAATTGACGAGAAGAATTTGGAAGAAATCGTTCAAGCAACAGATGGAATTATGGTTGCGCGTGGAGACTTGGCTGTAGAGGCTGGGGCGGAAATTGTACCTATCGTTCAGAGAAAACTAGTGGCGCTTTCTCGAAAGTATGGGAAATTTGTGATTGTCGCAACTCAAGTACTGGGAAGTATGGTCTCAAATCCCGACCCAACTCGTGCTGAAGTTGGAGATGTTGCTAATGCCGTAATTCAGGGAGCAGATACTGTAATGCTTTCAGATGAAACTGCTGGCGGAGAATATCCTGTTGAGGCTGTCCAGGCGATGCGACGAGTTATTATTTATACTCAGGAACACGCGAAGGTAAATCCAATTAATGATTTGATTGTTGATCACGCACAGCGCGATGCAATCAGTACTGCTGCTGTGGTTCTTGCAGAGCAAATTTCCGCAGATGCTATTATCGCTGAAACAAAATCTGGTGCAACAGCGGCTAATATTGCTGCACATCGACCAAACTTGCCAATTATTAGTGTCACTAGTGAGCCTCGTGCTGCACATCAGCTTGCTTTGAGCTATGCAAACCGTAGTTATGTTCGTCCAGATGGTCAAGATGCTGGTTTGAATTTAGCTAAGGAGCTTCAGGCTGATAATTATTTCGGAACACATCCAGCAACTGTGGTTATTGTGAGCGGTGATGTACCCGGAGAAATTGGCGGCACTAATCGAATTCAAGTTTATACATTAAATTAAGAAAGTTGATCGGGTGGGGATGAGCTTTAAGAAGAGAACAATTAAGGATATTCCAGTTGACGGGCGCACTATTTTGGTGCGCACCGATTTTAACGTGCCTTTTGATGAAAAAGGTGATATTAGTGATGATTTTAGGATTCGCGCATCCTTGCCAACGATTAAATATTTATTAAAACGTGGCTGTAAAGTGGTGATAATTAGTCACCTTGGGCGTCCTGATGGTGTGAAAAATCCGAAATTTAGCCTCGAAAAGCCAGCTTCTAGGCTGGCGGAGCTTCTAGGGAGGCCGGTTCGATTTGTCGATGATGTAAAGGGCGAACGAGTCTATCAGGCTGTTAGAGTTGCACCTAAGAATAGTGTTGTTGTGCTGGAAAATCTACGATTTTATACTGAAGAAGAAGCTAATGACTCTAATTTTGCTAAAGAAGTGGCTAGGGCGAGCCGTGCTGAATATTTTGTACAAGATGGATTTGGTGCGGCTCATCGAGCACACGCTAGCACGGCGGCCATTACTCAGTTTTTGCCGAGTGTAGCTGGGTTATTGCTAGAAAAAGAATATAGATTTTTATCACAAATTACTGAAAATCCAGCTCGACCTTTCGTTTCAATTTTAGGCGGAGCGAAAGTTAGCGACAAGATACAAGTTGTTGAAAAATTAGCCCAAAAATCCGATGGAGTACTTGTTGGTGGTGCTATGGCGAATACTTTTTTGGCAAATATCGGAGTTGGTGTAGGTGCTAGCAAGGTTGAAGATGATCAAAAGCAGACAGTAGAAAATATACTGAATATCGCTAAAAAGAGTGGAAGTGAATTTATTTTACCAAAAGATGTTGCTGTTGGTGAGTCTACTGCCAGTGACAGTCGCCGGGTTTATGGTATTCATGAGATACCAGATGGTGAGCTGGCTTTGGATATTGGTGACAAAACGATTGATAAATTTTGCGATAAAATCAAAAACGCAAAAACAGTTTTCTGGAATGGCCCGATGGGGTATTCGGAAAATTCAGTATTTAGTCATGGATCAGCCAGGATAGCTTTGACTCTAGCTAGTAATCCGCAAATAGTTTCGATTATTGGTGGAGGTGATACGGCTGATTTTGCTCACAAATGGGCTGGCGATGGGGAAATGCCTTTTTCTCATATATCCACTGGCGGAGGCGCCGGTTTGGACTTGATTGCAGGTAAAAAACTGCCCGGAATAGAGAACCTTCTGGACTAAACTTAAAAAATAAGTTAAACTTGAAAGCATAAGTATTATGATTGACACAAAGAAAACTCTAATTATTGGTAACTGGAAAATGAACATGACTATGCATGAAGCTAGTCTTTATGTTCATAAGCTTGCGGACGCTGTAAATGTACGTCGTGATGTCGACGTAGTGTTAGCTCCGTCTACATTTATGCTGCAATCTTTAGGTATGCAGGTGAATCGACGACAGTTTAAATTGGCTGCACAGAATCTATACTGGAGAGACCACGGTCCATTTACTGGCGAAGTTTCTGCGGCTCAACTTCGAGGAATCGCTGACTATACACTCATTGGACACAGTGAGCGTCGGAATATGTTTAATGAATCTGATAAAGATACGCGATTCAAGGTTCAGGCGGCGCTTAGGAATGATATCACTCCTGTTTTGTGTGTGGGTGAAACTCAGAGTGAACGATCTTATGGTGAGACTGCCGATGTTTTGAATGATCAAGTTTTAGCCGGTCTTGCAAATGTGACTAGCGAAGAAGTTTCGAAGGTTGCGATTGCTTATGAGCCAGTTTGGGCGATTGGTACGGGTCTTTATGCTAAACCCGAAGATGTAAAGTCTGCTATTGGCGTAATTCGTCACCAAATTGAACATCTTTACGGTAAAAAGGCTGCTAGCGAAGTTCGCGTACTTTACGGCGGTAGCATAGATTCTGATAATGCCGGAAGCTATCTTCAGATGAAAGAGGTTGACGGTTTATTGATCGGTGGAAGTAGTTTGAAATTTGGTCAATTTACAGAAATTATTAAAAAGGCGCATAAAAGAGAAGTTAAATAGAAAAAAGTAGGGT
>JBHAEP010000066.1:0-2549 GCA_041855665.1 Nanosynbacteraceae bacterium | reverse complement strand
TTAAACAATCCGAACTTAATTCCACAACGCGGCGATATCATCGTTTGGGGTGCAAGCCGAGCTAATCCATATGGACACATTGCAGTGGTAGAAAGCGCTGATACAGCTGG
Organism: Nanosynbacteraceae bacterium; assembly: GCA_041855665.1. Taxonomy (GTDB): domain Bacteria; phylum Patescibacteriota; class Saccharimonadia; order Saccharimonadales; family Saccharimonadaceae; genus JBHAEP01. Next base: position 2,439 of record JBHAEP010000066.1, on the reverse strand, counting down.
CGCGAATGTTATCGAGCAAGACGGTTTTAAAAACACCGTACCAGCTTATCGAGCTAAGCGAGGTTATGTCTACGCTGGCATGCCGTGTATTGGTTGGTTGCGACCACGCCCTGAAAAGATTATCGGTTATACACCGCCAGCTCCAGCTGTGGCAGGTAATGAGCGAGTACTAGCAGTTAAGGCTCATGCTCGTCATGAGGCGAATACCAGTGCTGGAATATTCCAGACAATCAATGCTGGCTTTAAAGTGGCGATGAAAGGTTACATCACTAACGGTCAAGCGATTGACGGTGATACGGTCTGGTTTGTAACAGCGCGTAGTGGTAAATACATGAGTCGGCAGGTGTTTACGGACAAAGATTTGCATGATTTAGTTGATTTAACGCCAAAGCTTGCGCCCACTCCACCAGCCCCTGCTCCAGAACCTGCGCCTGAAGCAAAACCAGAACCGCAGCCCGAGCCAAAAGTTGAGGAAGTGCCAAAAGTTGAAGTACCTCAAACGACGCCAGAAGCTCCACAACAACCAGAAAACAACCAGCCGAGTGTTGAACCGTCCGATGAATTAAAACAACAGGAGCAAGCTCGAAAAAATGAAATTAAGCAAATAGAAGAGGTTAAAATTATGCATGATGAAAACACTATTAAAGAATTAAACAAAACTACGGCCGCACATAGTCAGTTAGCAACTAATGTAGCTGAGGCTGATGAAGTTAAGAGGCTAATTGGTAAAATCGACCAGCGAGTGAAGCTAGCCGTGTATATTGTCGGGGATATGTTAATCGGTGCGGGTTTAATTCTGCCAAACTTAGCCGTGGCCTTTAATTTTGGCACACTACAACAAATTCAAGCCTTATCGTCAGCTTGTGCGACGGCGGGCGCGTTTATACTGACGATGTTTGGGATTTATAAGTCTGGAAAGGATAAGTAGCGATGAATATTTACGTTGATAGAATTGCAATTTGGCAAGCAATGCCAGCAGATGGTCTATTTACTAAAAACAATGCACCAGGAGTTGTTTATTTTGACAAACAAAATATTGCACAAACCAGCGATACAATTTTAACCAGATATGCTAAAAATTATCAGGTTAAAGATGGTGACAATGAGCTTAATTTCAGTTTATTCATTCTAACGCCAGACCAAGATCAGATTACTGTTGAAAAAACGCTTGATGAGATTGCCACAACTTTTGATTTTAAATATATTAAATCAGCTTTAGAAAAATCTTCACTCAGTGATTTTATGTGGAGTAATAAATATTATGAAAGGAGCATGTAATGGCTTTACCTCATCCGTCAATGAATTTTGTTCCACTAGATACTTTAACCGCTAGTGAGTTAAATCAGATTGTGGCTAATATTCTCGCTTTAAGTAATGGAACTGGAATTGGCAATGGTGCGGTTAAACCAGAGCATTTAAGCATTCCCATTGCCTGTTACGGCAACGAAATCTCTGATGCTCAACACTCTAGTGGCGATATTATTAAATTGCGCTCAAAAATTCATTCAAACACAACAGACATTGAACTCCAAGCCAATAGCTCGTTTAAGATTAAAAAGTCAGGACTATTAAGATTATCGTTCAACATCTGGATACATGGAGCTACTAACGCTCGCCCTTGGATTAATGTCACTCGTCGTCGTGGCTCAAATCATGTAATTGTCGCTGATGTGATTGACGACAGCTCATCAGCCTATGTTAGTTTAGGATTGTCTAATTTCATCACACCAGTCCAGGCAGATGACATTATCTCGATTACTTGTGGTGTTAGTAGCGGGGTTTTTTATGTCGACGGAAACTCTGGCAGGACAAACTCACAGGTGGTGTTAGAGCTGTTGTAGCTTAATCATTTATACTATTGTAAAAATAGGGCTTGAAATATTATAATAAGTGTGTTAAGATTACAGTACTTACAATCAAGTTAGAAATAGCAACCTCAAAAGGGTTGCTTTTCTATGCCTCAAATTTTACAAGGGAATAAAATAAGGGGAGTTGGTTTATGACCACAAAAATGCTTGAAAAAAGCCGAGCTACTTTAATTGAAAGATTGGGCGAGGCTGTTGATTTAATTGATGATTTTAACTATTTAGGAATGTATCGAAATCGTCAAATACACTACCAAAAAGAGTTTGAATTTACTATAAAACTAGCCAAAACAAAGCGAAGTCCAAAACGATTCTTTGCTAGCATTTGGGCAAAAAAGAACTTAAAGAAGACACTCGACTGGATTGGCCAGATGATTAATCGATTGGCCAGTGAAGCAGCTCATAAACGCTATCAGGAGCAGACCAAGCGTAGGCTTGACTACGAGGCTAAAATTACTAACCAGAGAGGCTTAGAGACTTATCAGTTATTAAAGCGTCAAATGTTGCCTAATTTGAGTTAAAATCATAATTTGATAATTTATGTTTCAGGAGGGGTATTTTCTGTTGTTTTACA
>JBHAEP010000065.1:0-5240 GCA_041855665.1 Nanosynbacteraceae bacterium | reverse complement strand
TTAGGCGCCCGTAGTGAAGTTGGTCTATCACGCCTCCCTGTCACGGAGGAGATCGCCGGTTCGAATCCGGTCGGGCGCGCCAAAATAAGACACTCATTTGATGGGTGTTTTATTTTATTATCGATGAATAGTTAAAAATAAAAATACTCAAGCTTTAAGCCTGAGTATTTTCTTGATTTTTATACATCTCTTGGACTTTCTCCCAGTTTACAACTTCCCACCAAGCTTTAATGTAATCTGCTCGAACATTTTTATAGTCTAGATAATAAGCATGCTCCCATACATCAAGACCTAGTATCGGCTGACCTTCGTCGAAAGTCACAGGATTGTCTTGGTTTGGCGTAGTGATGATAGAGCCGTCATTATTAAGCCAACACCATCCACTACCAAAAAGCCCGGCAGCTTTATTAGAAAATTCATCTACAAAACCTTGAAAAGATCCGTACTTACCAACAAGCAGTTCTTTTAGTTCACCAGTCGGCTCGCCTTGACCCTTCGGCGTCATCCACTCCCAGAAAAGACTATGATTTAGATGGCCGCCTCCGTTATTAAAAATCGCATTCGCGTCAGAATCATCGTCAAGAAAAACCGCCTGCTTGATTATTTCCCCTAAACTAAGCTTTTGAAGTTCTGGATATTTCTCTATCGCCGTATTTAATTTATCCACATAAGTTTGATGGTGCTTACTGTGATGTAGCTGCATGATTTCCGAACTGATTGCCGGCGCCAGATCACTGTAATCATATTTTAATTTTGGTAATTCAAACATATTAATTTACACCTCCTTCAACAACTGGCTTTACGCTATCTGGTAGCTTAATATAATATTTTAGCTTACCTTCGTCTTTTAATTTCTGTAGGTATGAACTCATCGGCTGAACAGGAATATGAATATAACTATAAGTAACCGTATCTGATGTTTCAGATTGCTTGGCTATGTAATAATATCCATCGCCAGGCTCAGTCAAAGCTTTAGACACTTTACCAATCTCAAGACCAGCAGCGGTAGATGAAATACCTCTATCGTCATTACTCTTCGGAAGATTTTCTCTAGAAACTAAACTGACTTGATCACCTAGATTGTCTTTTATTTCCTGAAGAGTCTTGCCCTCTGAAATCATCTTCTCAACAGACGATTTCAAACTTGCAGCATCTTTATCTAGTATGTATTTAACCTTCTCAACATAAAGGCGATCACGAATAATCTCCTTGTATTCATCAAGTGTCCAGTTGAAATAAGACATTAAAGTATTCTGGAAATTACCCTCTGAACTATCAGCCTTTTTATACTGTGCTTCTATTCGGCTATTAACTTCCTCATCAGAGACTGTAATACCCTCTTGTTTTGCTATTTTCTTGGCATAAGCTGCAGCCGCCACAACCTCCATAGACTCTAGCCTGTAATAATCTAATTGCTGTTCACCGTTACGATCTTTTTGCAGATTTGCAGATTCTTGAGTTTGCATAAAATGAACCTGACTCAAATATTGAGTTAAGTAATCACTATATCTAACACTCTTCCCATCGACCTTCGCCACGGGCAGCGGCAGAACTTTTGTAACTCGATGCAGGAAGCTGTTTTCCGCCCTAGCGACATAAAGCTGGTGCCAAATAAAGACAATGCCGATAATTATAGCAATCAAACTAATGATTATAGTATTAATTATCAACTTGTATTTTGAGTATTGAACTGGATACTTGAACTTTCGTCCTCCAGCCAAAATACTCTCTCTATGCTGAGCTACCGTTTCATTAGTTATTCTAGTAGGCTTAACCTCTTGCTTATTCTTCTTGATCTGTATCTTCTTCATAATTTCCTTGTTCAGTAGCTGCATTCATTGCGGCATCCTGAAGTTTGTTATAAATCTTATCTGGATGTTCAACATTATTTATCACTAAATCTCCTACTATCGTCTGTATAACGATAGTTCCAAAGTTGAAAACTTCACCAGAAAACCCAGGTATATTATAGCTTATATTTTGAATTTTCGATAGCCTGAGTTCAATTACATCTTTACCAAAAAAACCTTTTTGGGTTATCTGCCTAATTCGCTGGTTCGTCACTATGTAATAAGTGTAATACCACATTAAAAACTGATAGCTAAACAACAATAGACCTAGCCCTAGTCCACCCAAAGGAAGCAAGAAAAGCATTAAATTATCCTGCCAAATCATAGGTGGAATAGATGTAATAACGAAAGGAATCAAAAGCATATAAAATCCTTTTCGCATTGCAATAATATGACGCCTAAAAACAAACAAAAGCTCCTCATCATGCCTTTGCCCATCGAAGTCTAATTTTTGATTTGAATCTTCTTTTTGGTTTTTCTCTTTTTTCATATTCTAATAGTGATTATAGCATTAAACTACACATATGCTAATCATCATTGGTATTTATAAATATTTTTATGATATAATTATATCAATGCCTTGGTAGCTCAATGGATAGAGCAGCTCCGTCCTAAGGAGAAGGTTGTAGGTTCGACTCCTACCCAGGGTACCAATTTGAATATTTCTATAAACACTCACAATATGAGTGTTTTTTTTATTTACTACGTTTTGAATACATTTTTTAATAAAATTCACGTGAATAAATTATTTATACATAAGCATAATAACAGTAGTAATGAAATAAAATACACCCTGAAACCATCAGGGTGTATAAATAAATTGTTCTAAATAATATTATAGCTACTATCGAGTAAATTTTTCATGAAGAGCTTGATACTCATATAGCTCACTGTCGCTAAACCAGTGCGCAATCTCTTGTTCGGCCTCCTCTGGGTCACCACTGGCGTGAATTAGGTTTGGAATACCCTTTCCTTCTACATCTGCATAACCAAAGCTCATGTGTGAGAAATCACCGCGGATAGTACCCATTTCTGCTGACTTTGGTTCAGTAGGACCAACGATCTTTCGCACCAAAGGAACAGCCTCTACACCTTCAAACACCATAGCAATAACTGGACCTTGAAGCATAAAATCCAATGTTACACCAAACGCCTGTTCTCCTCGACGAGTAACCATCTTACCGATCTCTTCGTAGTGAGTGTAGTAGTCGTCTCGGGTCGGAAACAGCATCTTTGTACCAACAATTTTTAACCCAACACGCTCAAAACGAGTTAAAATCTCACCGACAATACCTCGCTGTACAGCATCTGGCTTAAAGATTACTAATGTTTTCTGCACCTTGCTTTGGTCCATAAATAAACTCCTTTAACTTACATCTTCACTTTATCAAAAATATCAAAACTGGTCTATAAATAAAACACAAATCATCTACAAAATTATAGCCAAAAGCGTTATTATATAAATATGTATACGTCAGAATTGCTTGGTGACTTTATAGAATATCTAGAAGTTGAACGAGGTCGCTCCAAAAAAACGATTGAAAACTACAAACTTTATATTGAAAGATTTATCGAGTTTAACGAAGATCCAAAAGTCGAAGATATATCACCAGAAATGGTACGTAAGTTTCGTCTTTGGCTGAATCGTTACAAACCAGATAATTCACGAGACACCTTAAAGCTCATAACTCAAAGTTACCACCTGATTGCTCTACGTGGATTTCTAGATTATTTATCCAAACGCGACATACCAAGCATGGCGCCAAATAAAATTGAACTACCAAAAACAACAAGAAAACAAGTTACATTCTTGCATTATGATGAAGTCATCAACCTTATAGATCAAATACCGACAGATACCGACACAGGCCTAAGAGATCGTGCGATAGTTGAACTTTTGTTCTCTAGCGGTCTTCGTGTTTCAGAGCTAGTAAATCTAGACAGAGGCCACATCAACCTCAAGCGACGAGAATTTATGGTTCGAGGTAAGGGCCAAAAAGATCGGCCAGTTTTCATCAGTAAAAAAGCAGCCGAACATGTTGAAAATTATCTTTCAGTACGCACAGACAACCTGCCTCCACTTTTCTTAAATTACAGTCGCTTTACAAGTAGCACTAATAGCGGAGATTATCGCAGATTATCAGCAAGAAGCGTCCAAAGAATGATTTCTAAATACGCGCTACTTGCCGGCATAACAAAGCACGTTAGTCCACATACAATGCGACATAGCTTCGCTACTGATTTATTAATGAATGGAGCCGATATCCGTAGCGTACAAAGCATGCTAGGACATAGCAACATATCAACAACCCAAGTTTACACCCACGTTACAGACGCCCACCTGAAAGATGTCCACGAAAAATTCCATTCTGATTCTTAAATAAAAAACCACCTTAATCTAGGTGGTTTTTATTCTACAAACAATCTGCATTATTTGAATAGCCTCTAGGCCACACAGAAAAATTCTTACATAGACTTCCGCCGTCACCACTAGAGGAAGAAGCTCCGCCACTAGAATCTAGATCAATAGTGTAATTAGGCGCCTCTATTACACTTCCGTTTCTCTGCTCTACACGAGCGGAAACTCGCCTAAAAACATCGTTTGCCCTTCCTGTAGAATCTACTCTTGGCTGAACTCCGTCAAAGTCAACCACGTTTCTACCACTAGCGTCGTACATAGTTACACGGACAGACATACTAGATCCGTCTTTTAGTTTGCTTGGGTCGGAGTAAATGAAATCAGTCCAGATATAGGCTACATGCCCCTTAGGTAATTCGTTTCTTAGTTTAATTTTCGCTGAACAGGCGTAATTTCCAAGAGCGAATTGACCCGAACTACATCCAACTAACTGAGGATAGTTATTAACAACTTCACCTTGCGGCACGGTCAATCCTGTGTGAACTGGAGGGTTTAAAATATTATCATCCCTAGGCGCACTTGAAGATACGCTTGGCTTAGCAAATACTGAAAAGTTGTATTCAGCTTTATCGTAATTACTTAGCTGAACCTGACTAGTGCTTACACCTAGATTGATATAGTTCGCTCGAAGATATGGTGCAGTTACTTTTTTGGATTCACCGGTGCGAATATATGTATCAAAGTCTATATTCTTCCCAACTTCATTCACAGAAGGATTAACCAAAACAGATGAACTATCTACATAGTCAGACTTTCTAGTCCATTCTAGCTTAACGAATTTAACATCGTCAACACCCTTTAGCTTAATGTAGTCGCCGCTTTTAATATTAATATTTTTCTCAAAATCATTAGTGCGCTGGTTAATATCAACACAAGTATAGGCTTGGTCTATGTTTGAAGCAGAAGATGAACCTATCTTCCATTCACCGTTTACATAATTTGTATTCACATTCTTGGTTGCCTGGCATGGC
>JBHAEP010000064.1:0-9621 GCA_041855665.1 Nanosynbacteraceae bacterium | reverse complement strand
GTACCCAGTACACCGTTAATAAACTTACTTGAATTATCAGAACCAAAAGCCTTAGCTAACTCAACCGCCTCATTAATAACAACCTTAGGAGGAACTTGACCTTGCTTGTAAAGCAATTCCCAAAGTCCTATTCGCAAAATTGAACGATCGATTCTAGCAATTTGCGCCAAAGGCCACTCCGGGGCAATCGGCTGCAACTTTTCATCTAAAAGCGGGATTGCCTCAGTAACACCAAAGGCTAATTCAGCCACAAAATGCCTGTCTCCAATTGCAGATTCATAACGTTCAATATTTCTAGTAAGTACGTCGTCTAGCGACACCTCTTGATCGCCGCACTGAGCCCTAAATTCAACTTCATATAAAGATTGAAGGACCACCATTCGGCCAAGATGACGATTTGATGCCATTTTTGGTTCTATTTCTTTCTTTTTATTATTTTAATTTAAAAAAATAAACTCGCCCGAAAAAATCAGACGAGAATATTAACTATTTAGCCAGAGCTTTACCTGACTGTTTTTTAGTTGTTCGAACTTTAACAGGTGACTTTGCGTTCACTGCTCGCGCAAGCTTTAGTCGTAAATGACTTCGTCGCAAACCTGTTTTACGAGGGCTACTCTGCTTCTTTGGCTGTGCCATATAAAGGTTCTCCTTTTAGATTATCTATTTGCAATTTACTTTATAGTATACCTTATATTCACTCAGTTTTCAAGGGTTTAAACCTATAGATAATTAATAAAAAAGCTTAAGAGTATTGACATTTTTTAATATTATTGCTATAATAACATTATTATACAATATTTTACAAAAAGGAATATTTAATGACCCAAGCAGCAAAATTTAACAAAGCTCCAAGCGTCAACCAACAAAACAAACAAGAAGACGTAACACTAAAACAATTCGCCAAAGAGTTCTCGAAGGCTATCAAAGAAGATTTCGATGAATTTAAAGAAAATATCCCCCAGACCGAAGAAGCTAAGTATCGCCGAAAACGTGCAGCAGCGATAGCCGGCTCGTTAGCCATCGCTGGCGCCGGAGCATTCAATTTTTTAAACAGCACAAACACTGAAAACAGCGAACCGGCAGTGAATGAAGTTAGCCAGTCTGTAGCAACTAATGAAAACCAATCTGAAAATGAAAGCATAGCGCTAACATTTAACGAAGGCTCGAATATCAGGTCCGAAATCGGAAACGGTCGCCTACAAGAACAGACAATTTTAATGAATAGCGACAAAGAACTTACCCTAGATGTCGATCCAGCAAATGTAAATATAGTAGAATCTGCCTACGATGGACATTTTCTAGAAATTAAACTAACTGATGAAAATCGACAATCCATCATAGAGTCTAGCCAAAAGCCAGACAAACTAACAGAATCCATCCTTGAAAGCGATGAAGACGGAGTCATATACATCAGTGCAGATAACAGAAAATAACCAAAAACCACCTTCTAATCAAAAGGTGGTTTTTATTTATTAGGCTACAATATTAACAAGTTTTCCTGGTACGTAAATTATTTTCTTTACACCGCCATCACCAATAAAGCTCTTTACATGCTCGTCGGCTAAAGCCATAGCTTCAATTTCTTCTTTTGAAGCTTCAGCTGCGACCTGCAATTTAGCCCTTAATTTTCCATTGACCTGAACAATAACTGTCATAGTGCTGGTTTGCATTTTTGATTCATCCCATTTCGGCCAAGGAGTTTTATCCAAATTATCACCATTGCCCATAGACTGCCACATCTCAGCGGCCATATGTGGTGCAAAAGGAGCAATCATCTGAATTAAATCCTCAAGAGGTTGACGCCACTGGCTGGTGAATCCATTGGTTTTGAGTTTATATAGTTGATTGGTATACTCCATCAAAGCTGCAATCGCTGTATTAAAGCTTAAACGACGAATATCGTTAGTGACTTTTTTGATTGTAATGTTTTGAATTTTAGCTAACTCTTCAGAATCTCCAGTTGGCAAATCTTCGATCTGCAAAAATTCATCTACTAAAGTCCAAACCCTGTTCAAAAAACGATACACTCCACCTATTCCAGTGCTGCTCCAGTTTGAATTCTCGTCAATTGGGCCAAGGAAAAGTTCAAATGTTCGCAAAGTATCAGCTCCATAGCCTTGGTCTATAACTTCTAATGGATCTACGACATTGCCCTTACTCTTGCTCATCTTCGTTCCATCTTCAGCGTTAATATATCCATGATAAACCAATCTAGAAACAGGCTCCTTGAAGTCTACAAGCCCCATGTCATTAAATACATGAGTCCAAAAACGAACATAAAGAAGATGAGCCACGGCATGATCTCCACCAACATACATATCAAGAGGAGCCCAGTGATTTACAATATCTGAATCCCAAGCTTTTTGATTATTGTGCGGATCTGTGTATCTCAATAGATACCAACTACTGCATGCATATCCATCCATAGTATCGGTCTCGCGCTTAGCTGGCTTACCGCAAGTTGGACACTCTACATTAACCCAGCTTTCTTGAGTAGATAGAACTGAACCTTCCCCAGTTGGGGCGTAGTTTTCAACTTCAGGTAAAAGAACCGGTAACTGATTCTCAGGAACAACTACGGCTCCGTGGTCTTCACAGTGAATAATAGGAATCGGAGCACCCCAGTACCTTTGTCGGCTCACTAGCCAGTCGCGCATTTTATAGGTAGTCTTTGGTTTACCGATACCGCCTTCTTCCATCCAGCGCATCAAATCTTCTCGAATATCACTTGATTTTTTGCCGTTAAAGCTTCCTGAATTCACCAGAACCCCTTCTCCGGAATACGGCAAACTTTCTTTAGAGTTTTCAGGACGCTCCACTACTTCAACTATCGGAAGATCGAACTTTTCGGCAAATTCAAAATCGCGCTCATCATGAGCTGGAACCGCCATCACTGCACCAGTGCCATACCCGCCCAGTACATAATCAGCAACCCAAATTGGTATTTTTTCACCACTTGCTGGATTTATGACATAACTTCCAGTGAAAACTCCAGTTTTATCACGACCTTCGCTCATGCGCTCAACTTCAGACTTCTTCAAAGATTCTGCAATATAGCTATCGACTGTTTCGCGAGTTTTGTCATTTGTTAAGCTTGAAATTATCTCATTTTCAGGAGCAAGTACAATGAAAGTTGCCCCAAAGATAGTATCTGGGCGAGTAGAGAAAACTTTTATCTTATCGTTCATCCCGACAACTTCAAAATCAATCTCCGCACCCTCGCTTCGACCAATCCAGTTTTCTTGAGCTGTTTTAATTTTCTCTGGCCAATTTAAATCTGGCAATTCGGCCAATAACGAATCCGCATAATCCGTAATCTTGAAAAACCACTGCTTCATCGGCTTTTTGAAAACTTCGCTATCGCAACGCCAACATCGGCCATTTTCAACCTGCTCATTCGCTAAAACTGTCTTGTCGACAGGGCACCACCACTGATTGGCTGTTTTCTGATAGGCCAAACCTTTTTCAAAAAGTTTAGTAAAAATCCACTGAGTCCAGCGATAATACTCTGGGTCGCTAGTGTTTATTTCACGACTCCAGTCAATACTTGCCCCCATTCGCTTTAACTGACGCGTAAAGTTTGCAATATTTTGTTTAGTACTAACACTTGGGGCTGTTCCAGTTTTTATAGCGTAATTTTCAGCCGGCAGACCAAATGAATCCCAGCCCATAGGATTAAGAACCTCTTTACCATGAGCTCGCCAAAACCTAGCAACAGCATCAACTATCGCATGTTCAAATGCATGTCCAGCATGCATTCCCGCACCACTAGGATACGGGAACATGCATGAAATATAAAACTTATCATTGGCAGAATTCTTAGCCTGATACCTATTGTCAGACTCCCAAATATCTTGCCACTTTTTCTCAATTTCAGTGGGATTATATCTTTTCATACTTATATTATTCTACTACAGTGTCTTCATCGTTTGAAGCATTAGCTTGACTGGCATATGTATCCATGAGTTTTTTGTTACTAGCCTCAATATCTTTAGCTAAACTCTCTACACTAATCGCGTCTTTTGGCATTTCAATATCAGACAAAGAATCATACACGACATCATAGCCAATATCACCATTCAGAGTTGCCTCACCATCCTTCCCTACGAAATTAGATGTAACTTTTTCTAACTTATGACTAATCTTATTGATGTAGAATGTGGTAGTTTCCTGTTCTGATTCAATACCGCTTTCGTTTTTGTCTATATCAAAAAAACCGTCCAAATCTTCCTTTATTGTAGTACCGCCACAATCATTATACTCCTTAGAGATATCAAGATCGCTAAGTTTGTTTAAAAACTCCCTACCCTTATTTTCGTCACCAGATATTCCATAAATAAATTGAGAACTAGCCTTTTGACTACTATCTGATATTGTCAAGAACTGGTTATTCCTATAAATATCTGCAACTTGCCGCTTAAAGCTTTCATCATTAGTATATTTTTTCGCTACATTTAGTTTACATTCAGCAATCTTCTTGTCTTTTTCATCGCTGATATTCTTTAGATAATTATACTGAAGCCATTTGCCATCAATCTTTTTAATTAAATCAGAATAAGCATCTTTTATCGGTTGATATTGCGGATTTTTGGCAATATATCGATCAATATTTTCCTCTACCTTACTAGCTTTAATATAGACATTTCCGCTGTCATCGCCCTTAGCCTCTGCATCCAACTTAAGCTCAAGGCCATCACTAACAAAGTTAATCTTAGCAACTCCAGCTGACTTAACACCCACTCCAGCCAGATCAAAATCCACCTTTAGGCTATAGTTCTTAACATTATTGCCGTTTTTACTTTCGTAGACAAAACTACCCTTATAGTTGTGCGACTTTGCAACAATCGCTTGATTAACAGCATCGAAAATCACCTTGTGCGGATTCTGATACCATAGATTGTAGACTAAAAATCCAGCAATCGCCAAAACCATAATCACGCCGATACCAATAATCCAGCCGATCTTTTTAGTGATTTTACGATGAATCTTCTTTTCCCGAACAACCGCTGGATGCGGTCCGTTTGGGTCGAAGTTTTGATATTGTGGCTGATATGGGCTTTGGTTATTTTGATTTTGTCCCTGAAATCCATTTTGATTATCCATATTTATCCCCTTTTCATTTATTAAAATTTCGAAAACCTAGCTCGTTTAATTTCCATCGAATGGCTATCTTGTCTGGCTAATTTATGTACATCAGAGCTACTGTGTAGCACTATTTTTATCGCCTCCTCCAAGTAAACTCCGTCTTCTGATCCGCTATATAAAACAATAGCGCCTTTTTGTATAACAGAATGAACAAAAGCTCCAGCATCAATCGAATTATTAAACTCCCTGACTCGCACGCCTTTATTTTTAGCTATTGGCCCAATCTTAGTAGATGCATTTTCACCCACCAAAACCAGCCAGTCGGTCTTAAGTGAATGAAACACTTCACCTATATCCCTATAAGCTTGATCAGTGTTTTTGCCCAAAGGCCCAATTCCACCACAAACGACAATTCTCTGTGGTGCATCATAATCTTGCACAGCCTGGATGGCGGCAACGACCGTACCAGCCGTAGCGCTAGAGGTATCATCTATCAATATGCTATCTTCAACTCCATCAAGCCTGCGCATCCTACCGGGAATCGGACGAATTTCAGCCATTCCAGCCATAACTTCCTCGATAGTCATACCAAAATCCAAACCCACGGCCGCGGCTACCACAGCAGGCTTAGCACTGCTACTGCTTGCCACATTTAGATTTACCGGTACTCCTTCAGGGCTATATGGTGAATAAAATATCCCACTAGTAGTACTAAAATCACTAAAAACAGAATTATATAAAAGATAATCAACCCCAGGATTCAACCCATAAGTTGCCACCGAATGATTCGCCAAATACTGCTCATACCCACCATTTATCTCATCGCGATTAATGAAGACTTTTTTACTGTTCAAGGTTAGAGATAGATAATTACTCGCTACATCTTCATCACCCCAAGAACTCTCATGTGCGGTTGGAGTAAGGTTGGTTAATATCGTAACATCAGGAAATAGATAAGAATTATAAATATTAATATCCTCAGGACTCCACACCGGAAGTTCTTGTATGATAACATTTGCTCCAGTAGGTCGTTTTAGTCGCTCTTTCGCCGCTCGAATTATAGATTTCTTCTCCCAAAACCCAAGCTTTGAAGGAAGCTTAATTCCTAGTATTTGCAAGCAAACTTCTAGATGACTTTCAGGATGTTTTGGCTCGACCCAAACTTTATACTTAGGATCAAGCATTGTAGCAACGGCAATCTCTGCACTAGTTTTTCCCAGTGTTCCAACCACCGTCACCAAGCGAACATCGCTGTGTTTTGCAAAATATTGCTTAGTTATACTTTGAATTTTTTTAGTGAACGCATCTTGCATATTGCTTATGATTATAACATAAAACCGCCAGAATCAACTGGCGGAATTATCTGCTGGTGCGCGCCCACCCTAGGGCACGCAATAGGTTTTTTGTTTTAAAATCTGTTTATTTTTACGAAAAACTTGGGCGAACCCTGTTTTTGCGCATCAGCATATTTTTATTATAAAGCTCATGTTTTATTTAGTCAAATCAAATACTTGATCGCTAAACTCTTTTTCGCTTAAAATCTGAACGCCTAGTTTTTCAGCCTTGGCTTTTTTGCTAGCTCCGATTTTTCCGCCATACACTAAATAGTTGGTGTCTTTTGTTACGGAAGTATTAAATTTTCCACCATTTTTTTGAATTAAATCGCTAAACTCAAGTCGACTCATAGCAGATAGCGTACCTGTAACGGCTATAGATATTCCGCTTAAATACCCGTCAGACTTAGATTCATAGTGCGGCACAACACCAAGCGAAGTAAATTTATCTAAAAGATCTTGATTCTGATCATCAAAAAGCCAACCAGCTAAACTTTCAGCAACCACCACGCCGATTCCATCAACCTCAAGGAAGTCATCCAAATCAGCCTGGCGTAGACTATTTAATGATTGAAACTTATCCGCCAAATCTTTTGCAGTCTGCGCTCCAATATGCCGAACGCCAAGACCATAAATAAATTTATCAAGATCTGGATTTTTAGCATTATTGATAGCATCTATAAGTTTTTGAGCTGAAATTTTAGCAAAACGCTCCAAAGAAACCACATCTTCAAACTTCAGACTGTAAATATCGGCCAAATCCTGAACCAAACCAGCATCAACTAAAGCTTTGACATTCTTTTCACCTAAGGTATTAATATCAACTGCACCCCTGGAGGCGTAATGCTCAATTGATTTAGCTAAAATAACAGATTGCACTGCACCACGAACTCGATATACGGCCTCGCCCTGAGGTCTATAGAATTCAAGTTCAGGGTATTGTCGCTTAAGCTCGTCCTCAAAATCAATCTTTTTAGATTCTTTGGGGCGAAGATCCATAATCACTGACTCAACCTTAGGGATAATATCGCCAGCTTTGTATATAACTACTGTATCACCGCGCCTGACATCTAATCGCTCGATCTCGTCCGCATTATGCAAACTAGCATGCTTCACAGTCGTTCCAGCAACCTGAACTGGCTCAAAAACAGCCACCGGCGTAGCCGCCCCAGTTCGTCCTATAGAGATTACTATATCTTTTACGATGGTTGTAGCTTGTTCCGCGGCATATTTATAAGCTATAGCTGCTCGCGGTTGCTTACCAACAACACCTAGGTCTTTATAGATCTTACGATTGTTAATTTTTACCACCAAACCATCCGTATTAAACGGCAAATCAAGCCGTGCCTTATCCCAGAAGTCTATAAATTTCACAACCTCATTTAAATCTTCACAACGCCTAGCCTCAGAATTGCGCCGAATACCAATTTCACCCAATATCTGATAAGCCTGCTCCCACGTCCTGATCTCACGATCATCTTCACGAATAATATCATAAGCAATAAAAACTAAAGGTCTAGACGCCACCAATTTCGGATCAAGCTGACGAACCGTTCCAGCTGCCAGGTTGCGTGGATTTTTATATTCAGACTGCCCTTTCTCTATCATTTGATGATTTATTTTTTCAAAATCATCTTTCAAAATTAAAATCTCACCTCGAATCTCTGTGCGACCAAATGAAATTTCAGGATAATTCTTGCTACTCTGAAGCTCTAACGGAACGTTACGAATCGTACGCACGTTATTAGTAACATCTTCCCCGATAAAACTATCACCTCGAGTAACCGCTCGATTCAATTTTCCATCAACATAAATCAACGAACAAGCCAGTCCATCCATCTTTATATCAGCAAAAAAATCCAGCTTTTCAGATGTCATTTTCTCGACTCTCTTAAACCACTTCAGGACATCTTCGGCACTAAAAACATCATTGAGACTAAGCATCCTGCTAGCATGTGCCACTTTCTCAAATCCACCTTTTAGCTCATTGCCCACCCTTTGCGTTGGACTTTCTGGAGTGATCAGGTCTGGATTTTCAGCTTCTAGTTGCTTAAGCTCATTAAATAATCCGTCATAAATAGCATCGCTAACTGACGGAGCATCATTTACATGATACTCATAGCTGTATTTAGAAATAAGTTTTCTAAGCTCGTCAATCCTATTTTTTGCGTTCTTCTTTTGCATTCATTTCCACCGTTTCGCGATACAATATATAGATATAAATTGTAAAAAATACTAAAGCAAGTGACGTATAAAAAATCATCAAATAAGGTACTACACTCAGTTTCTCTAGCCAATTAAATATACTTAAAAGCCAGTTATCTAGCAGCGTCAACGGCACGAATATTACAAACCACATTACCGCCAAAAACGCTAGTACTGCAATTAATCTCAATATCAAAGGCACCCGCCTACCTATTACAACCTCACTACCATAGCGCCAAGCTTCTAGTGGATAGCTCCCCTGAACTGTAACTATTATCATTCCGAAAATTGTCGGCATAATCCAATAAATCCCCAAAACACCTAGCAAAAATGCCCCAAAAGTCAAAAGCATAATTCCAATATTGGCATTAGCGAAACCTATTTGATTTACGGTGAATCCACTAGATATTGCTATAGCTAAAGGAATCATCTGTACTAATAAAATTAGCGCTAGACATAGAGTTGCTACCAGTGGCGCCCCAGAGTTATACAGCGCATCACGAATCTTTACTTTTTGGTTCGACCCTCTCATTATTGCACGCATTGACCATATTACAGACATCCATAAAACCACAGCCATTACACCAGAAATAATCTGACCACCCTCTGTCGTAGCTTGATTTGGGCCACTAAGCAATATACCTCCTATCGTGACAAAAGCACCGCCTACCGCCGAAAATCCACCGCCTTCGATATCATACTCAGAAGATAGAACCAAATCTCTAGCAAAGTTGTAGGTGTCGCTCGATGCAATCCCCACTAACAAAAACGTTATCAGTGCATAGATTCCAGCTAGACCAATAAACAGTTTTTTATTTTTAAACAAAATATCAAAAGTCTTAGCAATTAAGGCGAATGGCGATGAAAGTCTGTAAGCGCGAATATAATCCCGCCGCTTCGACAACCTAAAGCTTCTATGTGGCCGAACAGCTAAATAGGCTTTTCGCCTAGAGTTAATTTGACCAAAAAAATCTCTGGCTGATTTTTTTTTAGATTG
>JBHAEP010000063.1:0-6946 GCA_041855665.1 Nanosynbacteraceae bacterium | reverse complement strand
TTTATCTTATCTTTAATTCCATCACCCTCGGAGCTACCAATAATAGTATCGTATCCCACTCGAAGCAACCCCATGGCAGTAACAAAAGTGTGGTCATCAACTTTACCAGATTCATCACTTATCTGTTCAACATCCTCTGGTTTTATTAATTGAACAGTGGGCTTCTTAGCAAACGGAAGATCACTATACCATTTTCGACTCCGAAGAGAGTCTACTAAAGACTCAAGGCTCGCCCCGCCACCACAAAGCAAAATTCTATTTGGTAGATGATCGACATTTTCAAATTCACTCAATGCCAACTCAACCCCAGAAAGCCAAACATCAAGTGTCTTATCTATTGAGTCAAGAGCTTGATTTTTTACAGACTCTTTAATTTTTTCGTTGTCTATATTCACCTTAAGTTTTTCAGCGTCTTTATAAGTTAAGTCCATATCGCTAGCAATAGTCCTAGTAAAGCTACGCCCACCAATACCAAACATCTTCGTACCTTCGACTCCACCATCATTAACAACGGCTATGTCGGTAGTTCCGCCACCAACGTCAACCAGTATCGCTGTGAAGTTACTGCCAGCATCGGTACCAAGCACACTTCTACTGACAGCAAAAGGTTCAGCAGCAACAGCAATCAAGTCCAAAGAAAGCTCTTCGGCAACCCGTTCTAAAGCTCCGATATGTACCATTGGGGCAAAAGCAGTGTAAATCTGAACTGAAACATCACGGCCCTGAAAACCTATTGGGTTGCTAACCTTATAGCCATCTATGTGTATTGAAACGAGCGCTGAATTGACAAGCTTCACCTCAACTTCTTCATTTCCAGTCTCAAGAGCTATCTCCTGCTGTGCCTTTTTTTGAGCTCGCTCCTGAACTTTTTCTATAATAAATTCCATTTCTGGACCGTCAAGAGCTTTATTTGGTTTTGGCCGTCGATATTTAATAGTGTTAGTTACACCTTTCACTAACTCACCAGCAATACCAATAACAACACGCCTGCCCTGCATGCCAGCCTGCTCTTCTGCTTCGGCTAGTGCTTTTTCACAATTTCGAACAACCCCACTAATGTCAGCAATTGCTCCGCTATGCATATCACTCAAATCCTGATGTGCACGACCAGCACCAATAATAGTCAAATCATCTTCGTCAACTCGTGCAATCAAAGCTTTTACATATTCCGTACCGATATCTAGACCAACTATAAATTCGCCAACCTCAACTGCACGCTTTTCTTTTAGAGATTTTATTTTTTCAAATACCATACTTATGTTTTATTATAGCACTTATGTTTTTTATATCAAAATAGACTCCTTTTTATGGAGTCTATTTAATATTATGCTGAGCTTAATCCTTTACTAATACAGCCTTAACTCTACGAATTCCAGCACTAGAAGCACCCTCTTTCGTAATCCTAAAGCGCTTACCATTTGGCTTGCCGTCGTCGTCTTGAGAAAGTTGCGCAGTATGGTCAACATGCGGGCCACCACAAATTTCAAAGCTAGCGCGATTTTCACCTTCTCCCATTTGGTAAACTTTTACAGTATCTCCGTATCGATCCCCAAATGCACCAATCGCCCCCATCTTGAAAGCTTCTTCAGTTGGATATTCCTTATAGCTTACTGGCAAGTCAGCATCAATCCAAGCATTAACCATTCTCTCTACTTCATCCAGTTGTTCGCGGCTAACCTTACCATCATTATTAAAATCAAAACGAAGACGCTCTTCTGTAATGTTGCTACCGTGCTGGGTTACATGCTCGCCAACAACCTTTTTCAGCGCGGCATACATCAAGTGTGTAGCTGTATGTAGACGCTTATGTGCCATAGTACTTCCGCCTAGGCCACCTTTAAATACACCTTTAGCGGCTGTTTGGCTACGCTGCCGCTGTTCTTGCATTTTGGCATCAAATTGATCCCGCCAATCCTTAGGCAAATCAATACCTTGCCTATAAGCCTCTTCAACTGACAGCTCAACAGGGAATCCATAAGTATCATACAGAGTAAATAGTTCAGCTCCAGTCAAGCCATCAGCTGCAAACCTCTTCATCTGATTAATACCTTTACGTAGAGTTTGACGGAAAGCTTTCTCTTCTTTGACCAAAACAGCAACAATCTTTTCATGGTTATCAGCCACCTCTGGAAAATCATCAGCATAAAGATTAGCAATAACCGGAACGATTTCTTCCATGAAATTTTGCTCAACACCAAGATCGAAACTGTATCGAATAGCTCGGCGAATCAAGCGACGCATCACATAACCTTGCTCTTTATTGCTAGGAGTACACCCATCTACCGCCAAAAAAGTCGCTGCTCGCAAGTGATCGGCGATAACTCGCATACTTTCAGTATGAGATTCATATTTTTTACCACTGAGATCTTGTAGCTTTTCGACAATTGGCCACATTAAGCTAATACGAAATACGTCTGGATTGTTGATTTTAGCAGCAGCAATTCGCTCTAATCCAGAGCCGTGATCGATATTTTTCTGCTCCAATTCCTCAAAAACGCCGTCGGCCACTTTACGATACGCCATAAAAACGTTATTTCCGATTTCCATGAATCGACCACAATCACAGTTTGGATGACAAAACTCGCCAAAGCTCGTATCGTGCGGTGTACCAAAATCATAAAACATCTCACTGTCTGGACCACAAGGATCGCCTATTGGAGTTGTTTCTGGGCTACCGTTTCGACTCCACCAGTTTTTACTGCCGTCATAGTAAAAGATTCGCTCACCATCCTTAATGCCTCTAGCGTAGCCATCTTCTTCAGAGCCAATGTCAGCTTGGCCATTCGACAAACCAGCATTAGAGAAAAGCTCACTCCAAACCTCAGCAGCTTCAGTGTCTTTAGGAATTCCATAGCGATCATCTCCGATATAGCAAGTGACGTAAATTTTGCTCATATCAAGCTTCACGACGTCACTCAAAAATTCCCACATCCAGCGAATTTGCTGATCCTTAAAATAGTCGCCCATACTCCAGTTGCCAATCATTTCAAAGAAAGTCGTATGACGATTATCGCCAATATCTTCAATATCCTGAGCACGCAAGCAAGTCTGGGAATCGACAATTCGCTGCCCTTCAGGGTGCTTTTCACCAAGAAGATACGGAATCATTGGCTGCATTCCGCTACCCGTAAATAGTGTCGTTGGATCGCCTTCTAGAACAAGAGGCGCCCTTTTAATGATCGCATGTCCTCGATCTTGATAAAATTTCAAATAAGCATTTCGGATTTCTTGAGCATTCATAAACTAAATTATATCACATTTTTAAACAACAATCGCCCCGCCGAGACATTGACCCTCAGAATAAATCACCATCGACTGACCAGCAGCAATCGCACGCTGATCTTCTAGTAGACTTATTTTAGCTCCACTCGAACCATCCAAATGAATCACTCCTTTAACTAGCGGCGCTCGATGACGAACTCGCACTAAAATCTCTTGACCGTCTTTTATATCCTCAGGATTAATTAAGTGTAAATCTGCCAAATCAATCTCTCGCCTCCAAAGTTCGGCTGAATCAATATTTCTAGAAACATAGACTTCATTCTTTTCCATATCTTTCCCGACAACATAATAAGGAAGTCCGCCGCCGATATTTAAACCATGTCTTTGACCTAAAGTATAAAAAATTGCCCCATCATGACGACCCACAATATCGCCAGAATCTTTATCGATAATATTTCCTGGTTCAGTTTCTACAAACTGCGCCAAAAAATCACGAATACCTACATTTCCAACAAAACAAATCCCCTGACTATCCTTCTTGCGAGCAGTAATTAACCCTCTATCTTCAGCCATTTTGCGAACCGTAGGTTTATCGAACCCTCCAAGTGGGAACAAAGTCTTAGAAAGTGCATTAGCTTGCACTCGGTGTAAAAAATATGTCTGGTCTTTATTCTGATCCTCCGCAAGATACAATTTATTTGACTCCATACCATCAATATTTTCACCATCAATTCCACCAGTTTTAGCGTAATGACCAGTGGCAATACCGTCAGCACCGTTTTCAAGCGCAAGATCTAAGAATAATTTAAATTTCACCTCTTGATTACACATGATATCTGGATTCGGAGTTCGTCCAGATTTGTAGGTATCGATCATATACTGAACTACTTTATCTCTATAGTCCTTCTCGAAATCAAAAACTTTAAAATCTATACCAAGCCCCACAGCAACACGTTTTGCATCAGCCAAATCATCAGCCCAGGCGCACTGAATACCCGGCAAATCCTGAGTCCAGTTTTTCATATACACGCCAGTGACGTCATATCCTTGCTCAACCAAAAGAGCTGCAGTTAGGCTACTGTCAACTCCGCCGCTCATTCCAACGAAAATTTTTTTACTCATTATCTACTTTCTCCCATGTAAAATCCTAAAATCTTAGTCAATTCACTGCCAGCCAACCACCAGCCCTGAGGTGTAGCCCACCAAACAACTGACCACTGTTTATCTTTTAGGACTGGACTATTTAAAATCTCCACTTGGCTACTATATAGCTGCTTACTAAACTCTAAATACATTCGCCGCTGATGATACCCACTAGTCACTAGTATGATTTTCTTACTGCCATATCCTGCGTCAATCAAATCTCGCACCTCTTCAGCATTCTGCTTGGTGCTTTCGCTATTTTCTTCAATAATGATATCCTCATCCGGAATACCAGCCGCCAAAGCCTGCAATCTCATAGCGGCGGCATTGCTTGGACCGGTTTTGTCTTGTGCGGCACCACTCAAAACAATCTTATTAGCCCATCCCGATTGATAGATTTTAATACCATGATCCGTCCTAGCCGAAGTATCTCCACCACTAACCACCACGACATAGTCCGCCTTAGAGCAAGAATTTGACCGACTACAGTCCACAAGATCGTTTGGACTCAAATAAACACTAATTCCAACTATCAAAAGAATGAATCCGAAAAATCCAACTAGCAGATACTTCACCTAAGATCGCTCCCTCTCACCCTGAACAGCTTCGACGATTTTTTCGAAAGCATAATCAATATCCTCTTTCTCTGTCGGACGACCAAGGCTAATCCTTAAACTACCATCAGCCTCGCCATCACTCAAGCCAATCGCCACCAAAACCTTTGACCTAGTACCCTTATTAGCTGCACAAGCGCTTCCAGTCGCTACGAAAACGCCTTGACTTTCTAGTCTAAAAATCAACCTTTCAGCATCAATTCCATCCCAGGCAACAGATAATATTTGAGGTAATCGAGACTTTCTAGAACCATTAACTTTCATTTCTGGAAAAACTTTTTTGAGTCGGTTTTCTAAGTCATCTCGCAATTCCATCATTCTTTTAGAGTGTGTAGACCGACGGCGATCAGCCAATTCAATAGCTCTTGCAAAACCAATAACTCCAGCTACATTTTCGGTTCCGCCGCGAATCCCGCGCTCCTGAAGACCCCCAGCAACGATCGGCCGCAAATTCACCCTTCTATCAGCCCAAAGTACAGCAACTTGCTTCGGACCATAGACCTTAGCAGCACTAATAGTTACCATATCAAGACCCATTCTTGCAACATTTACATCCAGAACACCCAGTGCTTGAGAAGCATCACTATGGAGATATATTGGCCGCTTCTCACCAGACTCAAATCGCCTTTGACGCTCGCGCTTTACAATTTCCGCCAATTCGCGCATAGGTTGAATTGTACCAATTTCATTATTTGCAAGACCTATCGAGACAAGTTCAGTTTTATCCGTAATCATCTTACTCAAATCCTTGGCCGCAACACGACCATTTTTATCAACTGGTAAAATATCGACATTTTTACCTTGTGCGGCCGACACTACAGATGGATGTTCTATAGCAGAAATGATAACTCCGCCATCATCACTGACTATATTAAACGCTACGGCAATAGACTCCGTTGCACCAGCAGTCACAACTAACTCATCAGCTACTCCACCCAGAGCTTTGGCAATCTTAGCTTTAGCTTGGTTATATTCATACTTAACGTCCAAAGCTGGCAAATATGGACTAGATGGGTTAAAAAACTTTTCGCTAAAATACGGCAACATTGCCGCTACAACCTGCTCATCCATAGGGGTGGCAGCTGCATAATCCAAATAAACTGTTCGATATTCCTTCATCTAAATCTCCTAGCTCATCTTTTGACCAGTACGAGGATCTCGGTTGTAAATATCTTGCGAAATTTTTTCATAGTAAACCTGCACGGCTTGTCGAAAATTAGATAATTCAGAACTACGCAATATTGTATACCTTGGGCCGTCCGTAATCTTTAGAACTGAACCATTCGGCTGAATCTCATAACGAATCGTAGTAGCTAAAATCTGACCTGTCTTTTTATCAGTTACCTGGTCAGACCAAACCCAGGTTTTTTTATCAACATTAAAAAATGTCCTCTGTCGACCCTTTTCGACTTGACCAAATATCGCACCACCAAGTTCGCCCTCAAATTGCAAAAGTTCACGCTTAGACATTCGCTTTAAGCGCTTAAGATACTTTTGGCGCGCCGGATCAACTCCATCAGAAGTTTGACTGCCGGCAATAATACCCATAGCTTTTTTAAAAACATCAGCCATAAAACTACTTGTCCGCCAATTCTTGATCGCGATACTGCTGTATCAAATTAGTTAAATCAAAAACAACCTTATTATCCTCTATCTCCTGAGGATTAAACTCTGGCTCCGAAGGCTTTTCTTCTTCATGATAGCGAGATATAAACATGAATTACTCCTTGTTTAGATTAAATAGATTTTTGGCATTTTGGCTAGTTTGTTGAATAATTTCATTCACATCAATATTGCGACAATCTGCATGAAATTTCGCAACATACTCAACCAATTCAGGCTTATTTATTTTACCACGAAATGGCTTTGGTGTCAAAAAAGGAGCGTCGGTTTCTAATAGCATTCTATCTAACGGAATGCTGTTGAACATAGCCTGCTGAGCCTCATCTCGCGTAAATGTACTTATG
>JBHAEP010000062.1:0-10593 GCA_041855665.1 Nanosynbacteraceae bacterium | reverse complement strand
GTATTGTCGATTTTACCACCGGCAATCTTAACTTCTAGAGGTCCATTCGCCTGAGTCTTAGATGGTCCAGTGCTGGATGTTGTTGTTGCTGTTGTTGATGTAGGAGCGGCCGCCGCTGAACTGCTAGCTGGAGCTGGACCAGTGTGTGTTGCAGCCGGTCCACTGCTTGTTTGTGCTGTAGAGCCACCTGCTTGCGAGGTTGGCATTCCGTAAGAATGTGGTGCTGCATAATTATTATTTACTGGTGGAGCACTAGCTGTAGTAGTTTGTCCGACTAGTGATTGTAGATTTGATATATTTGTAGGCTTCATATTGTTACGAATACTTTCATCCGCAAGTGCCCCGCTTGCACTATTTTTGAAGTTATTCATAGATGAAGCGAACTTAGCTTGGTCCATGCCATTCGGAATATTTCCATTCTTATATGCATCAACTAGCCTATTGACAGCTCCTTCATCCAACCCACCAACTTGACTAGCTGACATTTTACCGCTGGATTCAATCATATTTTTCATTAGATCCTGTTCAGATTTCATCTGACCACTTGATATCATTTGTCCAATATTACTACTTAAGCCAAGAGTTTTCCTTTGAGCTTGGGCCATTTCAGCTATATCTCCACGAACTGCATCCATTGAACTATCGGCAGATTTTGAGATTAGATTATACTTATGGTCTTCACTACCAACCTCTGCCACTTGTCGGACAGCCGATGCTTGTGTAATGTGGTCAATTTTACCACCTGTTGAATCCATAAAACTTTGGAAACCAGCAGAATTTTTTGATGGATCAAATACGGTTTTTCCTTCTGCTATTGATTGCCAGTCTTCTGAACTTAAGTTAAATGACTTCATTCGAAGAGTCTGAGCTTCAATATCCTGAACTCTCTGCTTATCTGCCATTTTCATGGCATTAGCAGCTGCTAGGTTTTGATCTTCTGTGCTGGCAGACCCAAACCAACCACCGCCAGCTGTTGCGTTTCTGAATTTTGCATTACCAGTAGTTTCTCTAGATAGAAACGCAGCTTCAGCTCTATTTACTGCAGCATTTGAACCATCTAGTTTAGCATTTCCTCTAACTGTAGCCCTAGTAGCTTTACTTATAGGGTTGAACTTTCCGGCTCCGAAATCACCTCTTAATGCCCGACCTTTAGCATAGTTGAATCCACGCTTCTGAAGAGCTTTAGCTCCTTTATGTGCCCTATCGATAAGTCCTTTGTCTTTATTATTAACTACGCCGGCAATCTTACCTAGGAAATTACCTGCAGTACTCATAATTATCGGAGTTACAAAAAGAGGAACCACCATTATTAAAGCTCCAGTGATTGCTAATGTGAAATCTCCATCGCCCGGCTCACTTGAATTAGCTGCAGACATGATTGCCTTACCTGCAAAAGCAGATCCTCCAAATACTAGAGCAATTGCTGGATACATTAATATTAGAGTTGTGAATAATTTTCGCCAACGATTAAACCATTGTTCGGTATTCGGTAGCAATATAGAAACGAATGCTAGAGGAGATATTATTGTCAAAATAACGATTAATGCACTGCGGAATGCTAATACGATGAATGCGGTAAAGATAGCTGCAGCTACTGTCACTAACGTAGGTAAAACTACTAGAACACCAGCCCAGCTTAAGGCTCCAGCTATAGGGGCGCCTACTATTATTGCGGTTGCTACATTTGAAAAGAAATTACCTTGGTCGCCAAATTTTTCAGAAACTTCTATTTTACTTGTTTGATTATCGAGTAGAGTTTTTAGCGTTGATCCAGAAATATTTGAAATATCTACTAAAATAGCACAAATATAAAATGAAATATTAACCAGTAGGGCTGCTATTAATATTCTAGGTAGCGTTTTCTTTATGGTGTAATTACTGAATCCAGCTCCAGATAAATAAGAATAAATCAAAATTAAGAACATGATGACGAATATAGCATTGGCTAGGTTTCTCATGCCTTTCCATATTTCATAAGTAGCACTTCCTCTACCCTCATTTGTAGCGTCAAACATGCTTGAATCTACCTCTAGCATAGCGCTAACCATTCCGTACATAGCATCAGATGCACCACCTAAAAGATTCACTAATGGACATACTAGCCAGCCTAGACCTGGTACTGAACAGTTGTTTTCGCTTCCTGCTTCTTCTGTTTCACCTCCATCTCCGCCGTCATCACCCGTATTATTGGTGACATCTGGAGATGAGCCTTCTTCTTTGGATATGTTTACATTTACGTTTTTAAATCCACCGTTAGCAGAGGATTTATTACATTCACCATCCACCGAAAGCTTATATTCATCTCTGTCACCGCGCGGTTTCTCTATGTAAACATTACCAGTATACTCAACCTCTTTAGGCATTGAGTTGTTGGCATTCATTGTAATAGTACATTTAATCTTTATGTTTGATGCCATCCAGCCGTCATGACCATTTACACCATCACTTTTTCTTGTGAATTTTGTACTTTCAGCTCCGGAGAAATTCTTTAAAACTATCGCATCATCACCTGCATAATGAGTAGCATCTAACGCAAAAGCCTTATCTCCGAAAAAAATACCACCAAAAATACTCAGCCCAAAAGCCAAGATACCCCAAACTAAAATCCCACGCACTCTATTCATACCAAAATTATACCACATCCCACTTACGTTTAAATACAACTTGCTAAAAAACCATAAATATCGTATTTTATATAATATGAATACATTAAAACAAATATTAACAATTTTTGGAGTTTTGTCACTTTTGGCGACATCTGCTGCAGTTTTTTCATCACCTGCTGCGTTCGCCGCAAAAACATGTGGCGGCGTGGAAACTTCCATTTTGGAGTGTGGTGAAGCCAACAATGAAAACATTGAAAACTCATCGATTATGCAGATGTTAAAGATTTTTATTAAAATCTTAACTGCTGGCGTCGGTGTTGCCGGTGTTTTAGGTGTAGTAATCGG
Source organism: Nanosynbacteraceae bacterium (assembly GCA_041855665.1). Lineage (GTDB taxonomy): Bacteria > Patescibacteriota > Saccharimonadia > Saccharimonadales > Saccharimonadaceae > JBHAEP01. The sequence goes on along the minus strand of JBHAEP010000062.1, from coordinate 7,642 downwards.
AGCTATCCTCTACACTACCGCTGGTAGCGACCCAGGTCAAATCAAACGAGCTGTGGGAATTTTCCGCAATGTTACGATTGGATTGCTTCTTTATGGTTTCATGTTTGCTATTACAAACTTCTTAATCCCAGGAGGAATTTTCGGATAATGAAAGCAAAACTATTTTTTATCAGCGCCTTTGTGGCTTTTTCTGGACTAGCGTCTACTTTTATGGCGGCTACTATCACTAGCCAGACGGCAAGCGCTTGTGATGGACGACTTCTGACAATGCCTGCTTGGTATAACGGCCTAACAGATAGTGAATGTAATATAAAAAGCCCTGCCGAAGCTGGTGGCCTTAGTCCTTTTATCTGGAAGATTGTGGCTAATATCGTAGAAATGTTAATGCATCTTACAGGTTATCTAGCTGTTGGATTTATGATTTATGGCGGTTTTGTAATGATGACTGCCGGTGGTTCGGACGGAGCTGTCCGCGGGCGTAAGATTTTACTAAATTCAGCAATTGGACTAGTGATTTCTATTACGGCAATTATTTTAGTAAACTTTGTAGCAGGATTGATTGTAAGGTAAAATATGAAATTAAACGCATCAGAATTAAACGTACCAACAACTACTGGCGATTCATCAAATTTAGTACCTATCGTAAACGGCGTGCTTTACATAGCCGGTGCTGTATGTGTGATCGTATTGATTATTGCTGGTATAAATTACGCTACTGCCTCTGGTGATGCCGGCAAGATTGCTCGAGCTAAAAGCATGATCCTTTATGCTGTAATCGGCCTTTTGGTAATCATGTGTTCATTTGCATTAGTACAATTTATTTTAGGACAGTTTTAAATGAAAAAAATAATTATTGGATTTTTAATAACTTTAGGCGTAGCTGGATTCGTCACTACTGCCCTTCCTAATACCGCGTCAGCTGCTGATATTTGGGGTGCGTGTAGCGAAGGAGTGAGCGGTAAAGCTTGTAATAGCAGCGAACGTAAAGATATCGGCACTAGTGTAGTAAAAACAATTGTCAATTTCCTACTTTATCTAACTGGAATAATTTGTGTGATCATTATTATTCTTGGTGGTATGCGAATGACTACCTCTGGTGGCGGTGATGGAGCTGTTCGTGGTCGTAAGATGATCGCTGGTGCGGTGATAGGGCTGATTGTAGCGGTGTTTGCGTACGCTATCGTCAACCTTGTGACTAAGCAGATTTAATCTTTAAAATACTTGCCAACATTTCTAAAAAGTGTTATATAATAAAGTATAGTTTTAAACGAAAGGAATAAAACAAAATGAAAAAATCAATCAAAATAGCGCTAGCTGGTCTACTTCTAGTACCTGTAGTAGCCTTTGGTGTAGTAGCTGCTCAGGGTGATGTAGTTAATGCTGCTACTACTAGTGGCGGCACTAATCTAAGTAGCGGACTAAACGCAGCCCATGGTACAGGCACTCCTGGATCTATAAGTACAACTGGAAATGATAGTACTGTCAAGAAAGTTGTCGACTTTTTGCTATATATAGTAGGTATTTTATCTGTTATTATGCTTATTTGGGGTGGTATTCGCTACACTACTTCAGCTGGTGATGCTGGTAAGGTTACTTCAGCCAAAAACACTATCCTTTACGCGCTTATTGGTCTAATAGTTGCTGTGTTGGCTTACGCGATTGTTCAATTCGTATTTAGTCAAGCTAGCGGTCTAGGTGGCAGTAAGTAATCCGTAGTTTTCTATAATAAAAATAACGCACTCTTCTAAAGTGCGTTATTTTTATTTCTCGGTTATATTTTAGCCAAATAAAAATACCCAGAATTTCTGGGTATTTTTTGATTCGTATTTATTAAAGGACTTGAATCTTTTTTGCTTTTTCTTGCTGTACTTTTTCGAAGCTGATTGTTAGTACGCCGTCTTTTAGGGCTGCACGAGCTTCCTCTTCCTTCACCTGCACAGGCAAGGCAACTGTTCGGCTGAATTCTCCCCAGTAACATTCCTGAATGTGCCAGTTTGTTGCTGCAGAGTCGTCACCGCTACTTAGTGTACCACTGATAGTCAAAATACCATCAGAGATACTTACATCTAAGTCTTCTTTGTTTACGCCAGCTGTACGAGCTTTGATAACTAGATCTTTTTCAGTCTCATAAACATCAACTGCTAGCTGTCCTGGGAAATCTTCCTCACCTTCTTCCCAGCTTTCTTCTTGAGTTGGTTGTTGCTCTGGCATTGGTGATGTTGCTGTTAGGTCGCTATCATTTAGAAACGCCGTTGCAAAATCATCGTCCATAAGCATGTCGTCATTATTTTTACGGGCCATATTTCCTCCACTTCTCTTGGCTCAATTTGACAATTCGTCCCTATCAGTATAACGGATATGTTTGGTATAATCAAGAAAAGCAACCCAAAAAGGTAAAAATTACAATGTTTGATAGACTGTTGTCAATTATCGCCCCTCACTACTGTTATAAATGTGGACAAATGGCAGATTTACTTTGTGATAATTGTATTTTTAACATCACTAAAAACAAATATAATCAATGTTTGATTTGCGGCAAAGATAAAGCTAGCAATAACATTTGTTGTGGAAATTTCACCAAGCAGTGGTGTGCTGGTGAACGAAAAAATGAACTTAAAAAAATCATTGATGATTATAAATTCTATCAAGTTTTTGCTGGCCTAAATACCAGCGCAAAGATTCTTCATTCTATCCTTCCCGAGTTGCCTAAAGATATTATCATCACCAATATTCCGACTATTCAAAAACATATTCGGCAACGCGGCTACGATCACACCAAGCAAATTGCTAAAAGATTAGCTAAAATGCGTAAATTGGAATATCAGGAAGCTTTAGTTAGAAAAGATTCCCTAGTTCAACATCAGTCTTCCAGAAAACAAAGAATTCAGCAAGTCGAAGGTATTTTTCAGACTAAAAATATTCAAAAATCTAAAAAATATCTTTTGATTGATGATATCTGCACTACTGGTTCTAGTCTAGAGGCTGGAGCGAAGAGTTTATTGAATGCTGGTGCTAAAGAAGTCTGGGTGGCTGTTGTTGCTCGTCAGAAAATGAAAGACAATAAAAAATAACCCTTTAAATCAGGGTTACTTTTCTTGGCGGAGAGAGAGGGATTCGAACCCTCGGTACCGTTGCCGGCACGACGGTTTTCAAGACCGTTCCCTTCAACCACTCGGGCACCTCTCCAAACCGTATAGGTAGATTATAACATATCGTTTTTAGTTTGTGTAGTAGTCTGGTATTTTTTATTAAAATATGCTATAATAAGTGTAGATAATCATATCGTTTATGTATATAATGAATGTAAACGAGAAAGGTGAAAAATGAAGAATCTAATTACTGTACTAGGCTTAATCGGAATTGCAGCTTTGGGGCTAGCAGCTATAAATATGGACCCAGCTTTTGCTGCTTGGGGGCAAGGTGGTGCTCAAGCAGGAATAGAAGCAGCCCATGGTGATGGCCAGCCTACTAACCTACTAGATGGAAATGGCGGCGGATTTGTTGGTAATGTCGTAAACTTCATGCTTTATGTAGTGGGAGTTTTGTCTGTGATTATGCTTATCTGGGGTGGTCTTCGTTATGTACTTTCAGGTGGTAATGAAAAATCTGTTACTGCAGCAAAAAACACTATCCTTTACGCTATTATCGGTCTAATAGTTGCTCTACTTTCTTATGCAATTATCAACTTTGTCCTAACTAGCGTATCAGGAATGGGCGGCAGCGGCGGTACAAACGTATAGCTCTTATGCTAAAATAGAATTATGCAGCCAGATCGACAAAGTAATTATCGACAAATAAATCCAAACCCAAATCTTGAAGGTGGTCAAAATCCAAACTATGGATATCAAAATCAGCCAAATCAGGCTTATGGCCAGCAACCGGTTCAAGAAAATCAACAAAATTTCTATCATGAAAGTAACTACCCTGTTGATGGCAGTCAAGGTAATCCTGTTGCAGTGCCTATGAATCAGCAGGCTGTTCAGGTAAATCAAATACCATTGGAATACAGTCAAAATGAAGTTCCGATAGTAGACGATCATCAGATTGATGATATTCCAGAGATGGAAATCGTTTCCTGGCAAGCAAAAGATTCTCAGGATCATCATTATGGAGTTGGATGGTATGTAGGATTTAGCTTGGTTTCTTTAAGTATTTTGGCTTTAGGTATTTTAGTCTTTAAAGATTGGTTTTTTGCCGTATTGACTGTAGTGATGTCAGTAGCAGTGATAGTTCATATCACTAGGCCATCTAGAATGGTTAATTATAGATTGACAGCCAAAGGCTTATATGTGAATGATCGTCTATATGATTATGCAGATTTTAAGGCATTTGGCCTAATCCAAGAAGGTCAAGAGTATTCGATTTTAATGATTCCTGTTAAAAGGTTTTCTCCAGGAGTTAGTGTCTATTTCCCTGTTGAGCATGGAGAAAAAATTGTTGATATTTTAGGTGCTCGTCTACCTATGGAAAAAATGAACCCTAGCATAATAGATAAAATTATCCGAAAAGCTCGCTTATAAAACTAGTCAAAATTAAATTAAGGTGCTATAATTGAAATTGATACGGAGGAGTACCCAAGTGGCTGAAGGGGACGGTTTGCTAAATCGTTAGTACGGGGACGACCTGTAGCGGGGGTTCGAATCCCCCCTCCTCCGCCAAGAGAAATTAGCTCACTGATTTGTGAGCTTTTTCTTTTGGTGATTTTTATATACAAAATAAAAACCTAGTTAAACTAGGTGTAAAATCTTGGCGGAGAGACAGGGATTCGAACCCTGGGTGACGTTGCCGCCACACACGCGTTCCAGGCGTGCCAATTCAACCACTCTTGCACCTCTCCTTATATATTTATTTTATCACAAAAAATTTACATTGTTAGTTTTACACTAATGCTTGAGTATTTACCCCTTAAAATTTTATAATAGAAATAATGACTAAAGAAACTAAAACACCAGTAATTGAGCTTAAGAATCTTTCCAAGGTTTATGGCGTTGGTGAAGCTGAAAACTTTGCCCTTAATAACATTGACCTTAAAATCGAGCAAGGAGAGTTTTTAGCTATTATGGGTCCGAGTGGCTGCGGTAAAACTACTCTTTTGAATATTCTTGGACTCTTGGATACTTGTACTGAAGGTGAATATAGTCTCGAGGGTAAAAATGTAGCTCATTTGAGTGGAGCAAAACGAGCAAGAATTCGACTTGAAAAGATCGGTATTATTTTTCAGAATTTTAATCTTGTACCTCGCCTTTCGGTTATTGAAAATGTTGCCCTACCTCTTACTTATAATAAAATTTCCAAAACCAAGCGCTTAAAGGAAGCTAGTCGAATATTAAAGATGTTTCATCTTGGAAAGCGTGAATATTATATGCCATGGCAGCTTAGCGGTGGTCAAGTTCAGCGTGTAGCTATTGCGCGTGCTCTAGTGAATAATCCATCGATAATTTTAGCCGATGAGCCAACTGGAAATCTCGATAGTGCTTCAAGTCAAATTATTATGGAAGAATTGGCTGATCTGCATAAACGCGGCAACACCATTATTATGGTTACCCATAACCCAGATTTAACAATGTATGCTAGTCGAATTATACATATGCTTGATGGCAAAATCGACACCGACACAAAGAATCGCCACACGGATCGAGTTGAGGTAAAGGTAAAATCTAAAAAGTCCACCTCAAAAACTGAAGATAAGGATAACAAATAATGAAGTTAACATTTTTTCATTTAGAAAATGCTCACCAATCACTAAAGAGTACGCGAATGCGGACGTTTTTGACGATAATTGGCGTAGCTATTGGTGTGGCTAGTATTACTGCAATTTTAGCTTTAAGTAACGGAGTTACTGATACGGTTCGTAGTCAGATTAGTAATCTTGACGGCAATATTGCAGTTATTCAATCTGGGGTTGTAGACAAAGATAGTCAAGATGTATTTAAAACTAGCAGTGAAAATTCAACCATTGCTACGCTAACTGAACAGGATGTTGTATCTATTGCTAAATTACCAAATATTCAAGCTGTTGCTCCGATTATGAAATTTCAGTCTTCTTTAAAAACTGATGAAAATTCCTTAGATATTGCTCGCTACAGTGTGATGGCTACTAGTTCAGACTTTATTAATACAACTGAATTAAAGCTTCGTGATGGTCAGTTTATTGATGGCTCTACCGCAATTCAAACTGCGGTTGTCGGAGAGCAGTTGGCGGTTGACCTTTTCGGGACCGCGGATGCAATTGGTCAAAACTTTCAGATCAAAGATCAGACTTTTACGGTGATTGGTATTGCTAGTTCAGATAATAATCCGATAAATTATAACAATGTTGACTACAATTACACGGCAATAATCTCTTTAAGTTCTGCTAAGAAGTTTACTAGTGATGTAGCTCAAATTCAGCAAATTAACTTTACCGCCACTAGTGTTGATAAGCTTAGTCAATTGACTGGTGATGTTGAAAAAGTAATTACTGAAAATCATGGCGGTGATAAGGATTTTACTTTGATAGGCAAAGATTCAGTTGCAAATTCTACTAGCACTATGTTCTCTGCTATGACTACAGTTAGTGTGATGATTGCGTCAGTTTCCCTATTGGTTGGAGGGGTTGGGATTATGAATATTTTGCTAGTCAATGTTGCTGAGCGAACTCGCGAAATTGGTATTCGCAAATCAGTTGGCGCGAGCAATTATGATATTTTGTGGCAATTTTTACTTGAATCACTAGCTATTAGTTTGGTTGGTGGATTTGTCGGATATATTGCTGGATATATGGGGGCATTTATTTTAAGTAGTGGTTTACCTTTCACCCCTTCTTTCTCGTGGGACATTATATTAATTGCTACAGCCCTATCACTAGGAGTTGGTGGACTATTTGGAATTTATCCAGCTATCCTAGCAGCAAACAAGGACCCAATCGAGTCCTTGCGTCAGTATGAATAAATTATTTATTATAATTTAGTTTTGAGTTTTTCAATCAATGGAACCGGTGTTGGGTTTACTCCATTAGCGATTGCAATATAAATACTAATAAAATCTGCCAAAACAGCTCCCCAGAGGAGTTGTTTTAATAGTGTATCTCCTTCTAGGTTAATGACATGTGATTTCGGTCTTTTACCACTTAGTAGCTGATCGCTGATACTGAATCGTTTTATTATTTGCGGGTGTTCTAGGTTGCTTATTAAATCAAAGACTATAAAAGGTTTTTGGATTGGATGAGATGTCCAGCCGATAAAGTCATTATGATTAGCTTCTGAGTAAAAATTCCAAAAAGAAGTATTTTTAGCGTTTTCATTCCAGCTAATTTTCCACTTATAAGCTAGAGGTGCTGTTAGTTCTCCACCGAAGATAACGGCAGATTTACCGACTGAAAGCAATGCTAGCTGCTTTGCGTAATTATGTTCTGTTGGTACAGAAGCGTCCCAATTAGCAGATTGTTGATTTAGCCAGTCGCTAGATTCGGAAATTTCATTATATAGGTTTAAATCTAATACGTTAAAATGGTTCAAGACTTTAGCTATTGCTCGCAAATTATAAATAACTGCCATACGAGGTTGTATACCAGAAGGCATTTTACTGTAGCAGATTTGATTTTGATTAGCTTGGTTTTCTAATTCTCCACCAGCACTAATGATAGCGATTTGAGAATTACGAT
>JBHAEP010000061.1:0-5533 GCA_041855665.1 Nanosynbacteraceae bacterium | reverse complement strand
ATGTTTAGCGAGACTTCTGGAGGTAATGATTCTAGTAGCTGGGATTTTGGCGGACAGGTAAATATCGATAATGCAGCTGGCTTGTTTGATATTATAGCCACTCAACTCAAGGCTGTATTGAGCGGTGATATTAGTGAGGCTGAGATTGAAGTTGCCAAGAGCTATATGCTTGGTCGATATCAGATGGGTTGTCAAACCGTTGGCCAGATCGCTAATTTCTATACTGGGCGATATTTTTATGATGATGTAATTTTGGATTATGATAAAGTTCCAACGGCGATTACCGGAGTAACTCGTGATCGTATGATAGAGACAGCGCGAGACTTTATCAAAGCCAATACTTGGATTTTAGCCGGCGTTAGCAGCTGTGAAAAACAAATGTTGGTTGATTTAAATAGTAAATTAGAAACGATTTTTGAGGTTTAATATGAGAATTGCGATTGCTGGTTATGGTGTTGAGGGGCGAGATAATTATCGCTACTGGAAAAATCTTGGCTTTAATCCAGTGATTGTCGATATAAATCGTGAACTAGAAAAAGATCTACCTAGCGATGCTGAGTATATTTTAGGCCCAAATTGCTTCAAGGCGCTCGAGCATTTTGATCTAGTGGTTCGAACTGCTGGCTTGGCGTCTAGAGAGATTTTCACAAAAGGTAAAATCTGGTCGGCCACTAATGAGTTTTTTGCTAAGTGTCCAGCTAAAATAATTGGTATAACTGGAACAAAAGGCAAGGGGACTACGAGTAGTTTCATTACTGAGATTTTGAAAAGTTCCGGCAAAAAGGTTCATCTTGTTGGTAATATCGGAGTTCCGGCCCTATCTGTTCTTGATGATATAAACCCGGAAGATATTGTTGTTTATGAGATGAGTAGTTTTCAGCTTTGGGATCTTGAGCGATCTCCAGATGTAGCTGTGGTTTTGATGATTGAGCCTGATCATTTGGACGTGCATAGCGATTTTGATGAATATGTGGCGGCGAAATCTAATATTACTAAACATCAAGGTAAAGATGACGTTGTCGTTTATTATTCGAAAAATGAATACTCAAATAAAATAGCCGAAGAATCGCAAGGTAAAAAAGTTTCTTATCCTGTTGAGTTAAGTAAGGAAATTATTTCAGCGATAAAGATCCCTGGTACTCATAATATCGAAAATGCCAGTGCGGCGGTGTGTACAGTTCGCGCTATAATACCGGATCTGGAAGATGAAATTATAGCTGAAGGCCTGGGTAATTTTACAGGTTTACCTCATAGGCTAAAGTTTGTGGCTGAGATTGACGGTGTGAAATTTTACGACGATTCTATTTCTACTACTGCCGGAAGTGCCATTGCTGCAATTAAAAGTTTTGATAGTCCAAAAATTTTGATACTTGGCGGTCATGATAAGGGTGCCGACTACTCAGATCTCGCCAAAGAGATTAAAAAATCTAATATGCGAAAGGTTGTCATTAGCGGTGCTAATAGAAGCAAGATTTATCATTCTTTGAGCGAGGCTGAAATTGATAAGGACCTTGTTCTTGAGGGAGATTTGGCAATGAGTGATGTTGTTGATCTTGCTAAAGATATCGCCAAACCTGGCGACGTGGTGATATTTAGCCCAGCCGCCGCCAGTTTTGATCGCTATAGAAACTATTCTGAACGTGGCGAAGATTTTGTCAAAAATGTTTTAAAAAATAGCTAACCTTTATAAGGTTAGCTATAAATTTCTGGCTTTAATACGCCGATGTAGGGAAGGTTGCGATATTTTTGATCATAATCCAGCCCATAACCTACCACGAATTCGTTTGGCACTTCTAGACCGATATAGTCGGCTGCAACATCAACCACTCGACCGCTTGGTTTATCTAGCAGGGTGCAAACCTTGATAGATGCGGCTTTGCGGTATTCGAAAAGTTCTATTAATTTTGCTAAAGTTCGCCCTGAGTCGATGATATCTTCGACAATTAAAATATCACGCCCAGTAACATCAGTGTCTAGATCTTTGAGGATTTTTACATTTCCAGATGATGTCATTTCACTACCGTAACTAGATAAGTCCATGAAATCATACTCTAGATTACAGTTCATTGCACGAACAAGATCCATCATGAATGGAGCTGCGCCTCGTAGTATCCCTACGACTAGAGGGTTTTTATTGGCGTAGTCTTTTGTGAGTTTATTACCTAGATTTCTTACTGATTCAGCGATTTCTTCTTGGCTTATAATGATTTTTTGAATATCTGAATGCATGGAAATATTTTAACATGTGGCGTGTAAAAAAGGTAATTTTAAGGTATAATGGTTTAATATGCAGGGGCTGAAAAAAAGAATCGAGTCGCTAAAAAGCGGTGTCTTGAGTGCTATGAAGGCGCTTAATTTTGATGATTTGAATGCTCAGCTGGAAGAGGTTGATTTTAAATTATCTCAGCCAGAGGTTTGGAATAACCCAGCCAACGCTCAAGATTTATCTAAAAAAGCTGCAAGTCTACGTTCAATTGTTCAGCCGTGGAGTACTTTAGATTTTCAACTAGATGATCTTTTGGAGCTTTTGGAGCTTGGGGGTGAAGATTTGGCTAGTGAATTTGATATGCAGATCACGGCCCTAGAGAAGGAATTTGAGACACGTAAAAAAGACCTACTCTTTAGCGGTGAATACGACTCGAAAGACGTAGTGATGCGCATTACCGCTGGCGTAGGAGGGCTTGATGCTCAAGATTTTGCCAGTATGCTAGAGAGAATGTATTTACGTTGGGCTGAAAAGAATGAATTCAAGGTTGATAATTTAGAGCGTTCGACGAATGATGAGTCTGGCGTGAAGACTAGCGTTTTGGAATTTTCTGGTCCATTTGCCTTTGGTAAATTAAAATCTGAAAATGGAGTTCATCGACTCGTCAGGCTGAGCCCATTTAATAGCGACAGCCTAAGACAGACTAGTTTTGCACTGGTAGAAATTTTACCTAAAATTAATCAGCCAGAAGATATCGATTTGAACCCTAAAGACTTGAAAATAGACGTTTATCGGGCTGGCGGTCATGGTGGACAGAGTGTGAACACTACAGATAGTGCGGTGCGAATTACTCACATTCCAACTGGTGTTGCTGTGGCAATTCAAAACGAGAGAAGCCAGCTTCAAAACAAAGAAACTGCTATGAAAATTTTGGTTTCAAAGCTACTTCAGATGAAGCTTGAACAACACGCTAAGGATTTGCAAGATTTGCAGGCCGGCGAGTCGGCAAATTGGGGCAGTCAGATTAGAAATTATGTACTTCATCCATATACTCTAGTGAAGGATACCAGGACTAAATACGAAGAAAAAGATGTCAAGGCTGTTTTAGATGGCAAAATTGACGGATTTATAAATAGCTTTTTGGAATCTGATTTAGCTAAAAACGATTAGAAAATGATGCTTAAGCTGTGCTATAATTTAAATATATGATTTTGTTAGATAGGGTAATTAAAACTTATGGCAAAGATATGAAGCCGGCTATCAACCGAGTAAGTCTTCATATTGAGCCAAAAGAATTTGTGATTTTAGTAGGAACTAGTGGTGCAGGCAAGAGTACGCTTTTGAAGCTTTTGACTCGTGAAGAAAAACCAAGCAGTGGAAAGATTGTTGTCGGCGGAATTGACTATGACAACCTTAAAGATAGGCACATACCTTTGTTGCGTCGTAAAATTGGTGTAGTCTTTCAGGACTTTAAGCTACTTCCGCAGAGGACGGTTTTTGAAAATGTAGCTTTTGCTTTGGAGATTGCTGGCATGACAAACCGAGAGATTAAAGGCACTGTACCGAAGGTGATTGAGTTAGTTGGTCTGAAGGGTAAAGAGAATAACTTCCCTCATCAGCTATCTGGAGGTGAGCGCCAGCGCGTTGCTATAGCAAGGGCTGTTGTTCGTCAGCCAAAAATCCTTATTGCCGACGAGCCAACTGGAAATCTAGACCCTAAGCATAGCTGGGATATTGTTCGGTTGCTTGAGAAGATTAATCAGTATGGAACTACTGTTCTGTTGACTACTCACAATGTTGAGATTGTTAATAAACTAAAACGTCGCGTGATTACTCTAGAGCATGGAAAAATTACTTCAGATCAGGCGCAAGGGAGTTATAGACAATAATGCCAAGAAAAAAAGATAAGCAACCAAAAATCCAGCAGATAATGCAAAGTAAGCGAAATAAGCGTCGAGTTTTGACGTTTATTAGGATGTGTCGCTACGGAATCAATAACTTTTCTCGAAACATCTGGCTAACAGTAGCCGCAACTGCGGTAATGACTATTACGCTTTTGATTATTTTTACCACTTTTGCTGCACGTAGTATTTTACAGGATAGTATTGGAGTTTTGAGCGAAAAAGTTGACATGTCAATTTATTTAAAGCCTGACGCTTCAAAGGAAAAAGTCGATAAAGTAACTCAAGATTTAAATAGTTTATCAAATGTCTCTAGTGTAAATTATATTTCTCCAGAACAGGCTGAGAAAAATTTCATAGAAAGTAATAAAGAATCTTCAAGCACTTTAGATGCGGTTAATGAAGCTAGAGAGACTGGAACTCCAACTTTTCCGGCTACATTAAGGATTAACTTGAAGGATATCCAAGACACGGCTCAACTTTCAACTTTTGTTGATGAAAATGCCACACTGAAAGAGATTATTCACCCTGATCGCAAACCGTCTTTCTCTAGTGATCGTCGAGCGGCGATTGAGTCAATCGGTCGGACCGTAGGTTTTGCTGAAAAGGCTGGATTTTTGGCTAGCGTAGTCTTTGTTGCTATTTCTTCATTGATTGTCTTCAATACGATCCGAATGGCAATCTTTAACCGCAAAGAAGAGATTCAAATGATGAAACTTATTGGTGCCGATCCAAGTTTTATCCGAGGACCTTTTATTGTTGAGGCTGTGGTTTATGGATTTATCGCGGCAATTATTGCGACCGGAATAGGTACGGTACTTCTCGTTATGAGCCAAGAAAAATTAAAGGCTTATGGGGTAGCAGTGGATGATACGATTAGAACAGTTGTTTATTATTCTCCGTTTGTGTTGATTGCTATGGTGTTACTTGGTGCAGTAATTGGAGTTATTTCATCATATCTTGCTACAAGGAAGCATTTGAAGTTGCGATAAATCTTTTAAAGGTTGACGCACTCAAAAAGGTTATGTTATAGTGAAAATAATGAAGAACCGGTCCACCACACCAGTTTCTACGTCATTTGCACTAAAGTCATCTCTAGTGGCTGTTGCTGTGCTTGTGGCTGTAGCGACGCCTATCCAGTTGTCGCGAGTAGCACACGCGGATAGTTACCAAGATCAAATCAATGCTTTGCAAAAACAAAGCCAAAGCTATGAAGATCAAGCTAATAAATTACGCGAAGAAGCCAATACTCTTCAAGGCGTATTGAATCAATTGGCCGCCGAAAAGCAGGCCATTCAAACTCAAATTAGCCTAAAACAGGCTGAGTCCAAAAAGCTTCAGGAAGATATTGCTGCCAATAAGAATAAAGTTAAAGAAACCCAAACAGCTTTATCTGGAACTTTGTCGGATCTTTATGTTGACGATT
>JBHAEP010000060.1:0-7525 GCA_041855665.1 Nanosynbacteraceae bacterium | reverse complement strand
CGCGCCATTCGAGCCTTTTTTTGATAGCTAAAACATTACCCCAATCGCCATACATATTCATATCTCTGGGGTACAGCTGTAAAATCTTAACTACTTTTTTCATATTACAAAACCTTATCTACATCTGTTATTTTTGATAAATGCTGACGAATCTCAAGCATGGCGGTGTAGGTGCAGAAAATTCTTTTTGGACTTTTGTGATTGTCATTTAAGAATTCTTCAAGAGCTTCTTTTGGGTTTTGATTTACTTTTTTAAAAGGAACTTCCTCGTATTGTAATCTAACCGACATGTCATAGGCTCGAATTCCTGATATCATCTCAACACCTTCTTTTTTAAGGGACTTGAAGGATACATCCCAGAGCCATGACATATCTCTGCCGTCTGCATATTGATCGTTGATTGCGATCATTGTTGCGACGCCTTCTTTTTGGAATGAATTTAATCCAAGCTGGAATCCACTAGGGTTTTTGACTAGTATTAAATCAAGAGGTAGGTCGTTTACTGTTAAGCTTTCGCCTCGCCCAAAAGCCGGTTTCACGTTGGCTAGCGAGTCGATTAATTTATCTATATTTAGATTTTTATCTCCGATAACATCACTAACCAAAGCTAGCGCCGCTGCAGCGTTAAATAAGTTATATACACCACGCAACTGCATAGGTGTGGTGATACTTTTGTCATTAAGGGTGAATGTTGCTTGATTGTCAGTGATTTTTTCCAGTATTGATGTGGCTTGAATGTGTTTAGCGGCACTTTTAATGTGTGATTTTTGCGATTTTAATTCATCGTCATTGGGGAATAATTTTCGGGTTTCATCGGAAAGACCGAAGAATCTAACATTTGATTTAGCCAGATCTTGCATACCTGAAACTAAAGGATCTTCTCGATTTAAGACTACAGTTTTTGTTGTGTTTGATACAACTTTTTCCAGTAACTTGGCAGTGTAATCTATTTCACCAAAGCGATCTAGCTGGTCGCGTAAAACATTTAATATCAGGCTGTATGTTGGTTTTATGTTCTTAATAAAATGAACTGCATGTGCTTCGTCTAGTTCAAGTACTGCTATGTCAGCGTCAAGTTTTCCCTGAAGGTTGACCTCATTGATTAAAGCCGCTGCTACGCCACGTACAAAATTGCTACCAGTTTTGTTGGTGAAGACTTTTAATCCTTGAGACTCTAGAAGCTCTACTACCATTTTTGTTGTTGTAGTTTTGCCATTTGTTCCACTTATGACTATAACTCCGTGGGGAAGTTTATTTAAGGTGTCTGCGATGAATTTAGGGTCAATTTTTTCAACCACTAAGCCGGGCAGGGCAGATCCACCGCCGCGAATTCTGGCGATTTTTTGGATGATTTTTCCGGCTGGTACGGTGTAGAATTTCGTCATAATTATTTATTATTATACAACAAAAATCGCTTAAAATAAAAAGCTTATAGTTAAAAGATTTTTAGTGCTATAATGAAATCATGAGTATTATAGCTATTCTTTCTTGGTGGTATGGAGGCGGCTGGATTTCACGTATTGATTTGGGTCGGAAAAGGCTGGTTTCTACTTTAGATTTCTTTTCTATTGATCAACTTCTCGGTAGTCTTTTTGCACCTTTTCGTCAAAACGGTACCCTCACTGGAGGTAGTTGGTTGATGAGACTTGGTGATCAGCTGGTTTCAAGAGCGATAGGTGGAGTGATTCGAATCGGCATGGTTATTGCTGGGCTTTTGTCTATTCTTTTCTGGATAATTTGGACAATTATTGAAATTATTATATGGCCACTTATTCCATTTTTCCCGATACTTGGCGCAGTGGTTTGGAAGGTGGGCTGGGTAATTTAATATGGCAAATAACTTTAATTACGATGACCTGAGAAGTTTAAAGGCTCGCATAGGGGTTGGCATATCAAGATCTATAATAATTTTAGTTCAGATCTCTGCAGTGGCTTTATCTGTTGGTGGTATAGCGTTAGTTGCTACTTCTCATGTGCTAGGTTGGCTATTGGTTGGCTTTTCGGCACTCCCTATGATGTTGATCGAATGGAAAAAGGGTGAACTTGATAGGCTTCCCGTCACCAAGAAAGATTCTGATCGAAATACCATTCATGGAGTTGCCGAGGCCGCACTTCTGGGTAGATTAAAGCCGCAGGATTCTGGTAAGAGTTTGGCCTTGGCGGCAGTTCAAACTAAAAGTGGGATGTTTTTAGCGCGCAGGCTTGGTATTTCTGCACAATTTTTATCAGATCTAGTGCCAGATGATGTGAAAGTTTCGGATTTGGCTTGGGATTTTGCTTTTGGTCTCAGGTCTAGGCTAGGGGTTGAATATGTGAACGGCGGCATGGTTATCGCTGGATTGGTCCGTCAGGTCGATCAGATCGATCAAATACTAGCCCAATTTGGATTAGAGCAGGATGACATAATCAAGGCTCTCGAGTGGCAGATTCGCAGCGAGAGACTTGCGGAAAAATTCTCTAGGAAATTCAACGGAGGTGGTTTGGGCCGAGATCTTAGTTTTGGGTATACTCCGTATCTAAGTCGATTTGGTCAAAACATCACCAACAATGTGCTCAGTCAAGGTGGTGTTTTGCGTGTTGAGCTTGAGGCTCATCAGCAAATTTTAGATATGATGATAAGTCAATTATCTGGCGGAGGGCGTCAAAATGTTGCGTTGATAGGTGCGGCCGGATCTGGAAAGACTGCTATTGTTGAGGCTTTTTCAGAGTTGATTATGGAAAATTCTCCGAAAATTCCATCTAACTTAAAGTATCGACAAGTTGTCATGCTTGATGCAGCTGCTTTAGTTTCTGCTGCTCCAGGAAGAGGTGAACTTGAGCAATTGGTTAATATTCTAATGAACGAAGCTTATAGGGCGAAAAATATCATATTATATTTGGATAATGCGCAATTATTTTTCCAAGAAGGTGTTGGTTCGGTTGATATTAGCAGTTTGTTGATACCTATTTTGGAGGCTGGTCGGCTAAGGATGATTTTGGCGGTTGGAGAGCAGGAGTTTCTGCAGATTAGTCAGAGAAATACTGGTATATTAAATGCATTGAATCGAATTTCTGTTCAGCCAGCAAATCAAGAGGAAACTATTCGAATTCTTCAAGACAAACTTGTTCTTTTTGAGTATCAAAAGAAGGTTCACTATATGTTCCAAGCTATTGAAGAAGCTTATTCTTTGAGTCAACGATATATTCATGAACTTGCAATGCCGGGCAGGGCTTTAAAGTTATTGGAGTCGGCGGGCGATTATGCTGATAATGGCTTGGTGACGGCTAAGTCAGTTCAGGATACCATTGAGAAAACGTTAAATATTAAAGTGGGAACAGCGAAGGCTGAGTCCGAAGTTGATACTCTTTTAAATCTAGAACAGCTCATTCACGAAAGGATGATTGGCCAGGAAAGGGCAGTAAGGGTTATTAGTGATTCCCTGAGGCGTGCGCGAGCTGGAGTTAGGTCTCAAACTCGCCCAATAGGCACCTTTCTATTTTTAGGCCCAACAGGTGTTGGTAAAACAGAGCTTTCCAAGGCGTTAGCCGATGTTTATTTTGGCGGTGAAGATAGGATTGTCCGGATCGATTTAAATGAATTTGTTCAACCTTCTGACGTAATGAGGCTTATAGCGGATCCTACGGAATTTTCAGGTAGTTTAACGGCTCAGATGATGAAGCAGCCATTTAGTGTTGTGCTTCTTGATGAGATAGAAAAGGCCCATCCTCAGGTCTTAACGACCCTGCTTCAGGTTTTAGATGAAGGTATTTTGCGAGATAGTCAAAACCGCGAGATTAGTTTTAGGGACTCTATAATTATCGCTACAAGTAACGCCGGCGCGGATAGGATTCGTGAATATGTTGAGCGTGGATACAAACTTGAACAGTTTGAACAGCAGTTTACTGATGAGCTTATAGCGTCAAATCAGTTTAGGCCAGAGTTCTTGAACCGTTTTGATGAGATAGTGGTATTTAGTCCTTTGGGGCCTCCAGAGTTGATCCAGATCATTAATTTAATGATAAATAGTGTCAATAAAACCTTGTCTAGTCAGAAAGTTAAGGTGGAAGTTGAAGACGAGGCTAAGCAGTTGCTGGTCAGTTTTGGTTATGATCCTAGATTGGGAGCGAGGCCTATGCGACGGGTTGTGCAGAGGGCGATAGAAAATACTGTGGCTAAGCAGATGTTAGCCGGGCAAGCTGGGCCCGGGACAACAATTGTAATTACTGCGCAGCAAGTCCAAGAAGCTTTATCTAGTTCGTAAAAAATGATAAAAACCAGAACTTCATATAGTTCTGGTTTTATTTTTTTGCTAAATTTCTGGTACCCCGGGTAGGAATCGAACCTACGGCCAAAAGCTTAGAAGTCTCTTGCTCTATCCACTGAGCTACCGGGGCTTATTCTGAATATTATTTTATCAAAAAAAATAGTCTTTGTCTAAAGTAAAATAAAAAACTCAGATAAAATCTGAGTAACTTTATTTGGGGCGAATGATGGGAATCGAACCCACGGCCTCCAGTGCCACAAACTGGCGCTCTAACCAACTGAGCTACATCCGCCAAGCATCTATGATTATATCACAGACGATATCTATTTAGCAAGCACTCTATCTGTTGCGTCGTGATTTTGGCTCATTAAACCTATAGCGAGCGGGTTTTTCGGTGGGTGTAGAAGAGGCGGTAGGCCTTTCGTAGGAGGTTTTATTCAGAATGCTACCGGTACTTGGTGTTATTTGTTCTCCTTGAAGTGCCTGACTTCTTATCGGAGTGGTGCTTCTGGCTATTTGAGACTGCTGATATCCACCGATAATTCCTTGGCGAGATTGTTGGCGCTGTCTCCATGATTTTAGGCGAGGGTTGAGCGAAGGTTGATTTAATTGACCCGAAAGACCATTTGAATTAGTACTAAAGCCATCTTGATTTAGTCGTGCATTCAATTCTGCGGAAATTCTAGGTATATTATTCATAAGCTTATTGTAGGATGGTTTGAATTTTTAGTCAATTTATTGACATTATTTAATTATTTTTGTATAATATGCCTTGATTTTAGTCATCCGACTATGAATTGTACATTTAGCAGAGAGAGTTGATATTATGAAGGTCAATGAAATGAAGGTTCCGGTAGATCTCTCGATTGGGGTGACTGACAGCCTTCCAGATCATTTGGATGTTGTACCGTCGCAGAATTTCTATGAATCGGCGAGGTGTAATGTCCTGAAAACTCGCAACTTTGTTCAGCGAGCTCGGTATGGCGAGGATGTTTCAGCGGAAATGCATTTATATTTTAGCGGAAACCTTGTTAATGTGTCGTATCAGGGTAAATCTTTGGCTTGTGCTGTCGATGTCAAGGAAGTTTTGGCTTCTAACTTTTATTGCGGGGTTCAATTTCACGAGTCTGAGGAAAAGTGGATTTTTCGCAACGCAGCTTTGGCAAAAGATGGCACCTTGACTCTGAATATGACGCTTCAGTATCTCCCGAATCGCGCAATCGTAAACTCTAACAATAGCATTGCGGTTTTTTCCTATTTGGAAGGGGAGCGTTTCAGGGTAGAAGTTGTGCCGTGTCGCCGTCTGCTTGAGGATGTTGTCTATGTAAATGATGTAAGCATCGTTTTCGACAAGAACTTTGAGCAGCGTAAGGTATTGATTAACACCAAAGAATATCTAACTCTTGTTTAGAGTTAAATGCCCCGCTAGATTTTTCTGGCGGGGTTTAAAATTCATGAAAAGCTTGCCTTTAGGTTTCAACTGTATTATAATTAAAATATAAACCTTGCGGGTGTCGTATAGTGGCTAATATACCTGCCTTCCAAGCAAGTGACGAGAGTTCGATTCTCTCCACCCGCACCAAGAAATTATTTTAAAAATCACTCCGTATTATGGGGTGATTTTTATTTTACTTATTGCATTAATTTTCAAAAATTTAAGTTCCGATTTTTCGGAACTTAAATTTGACTAGAAGTCTTTTAGGGTGGTGATTTTGGCGCCGATGCTATTTAACCTTTCAGCCAATTCTTCGTACCCTCGATTTATTGAGTAGATGTCTCGCAGGATTGATTTACCGTTTGCTGCAAGCATAGCCAGAAGGATAACCACGCTAGGACGTAGTGCTGGTGGGGCGATTACGTCAGCCGGCTTCCAGCTAGTCTTGCCTGATATATAAACTCGATGCGGGTCAACCATTTCTATATTTGCGCCTAGTTTTGTTAGTTCTGTAAAGTAGATAGCTCGGTTTTCGTAACTCCAGTCATGGACTAAAGTTCTACCAGTTGCAGCCGTAGCGATTAGGCCGAGGAATGGTAAATTATCCATATTCACGCCTGGAAATGGCATACTGTGGAGTTTGTCTTTCGGTGCTTTGAGGTCTGATTTTTTAATAACGATATCGACTAATCGAGTGGCGCCGTTATTTGCAGCGTATTCATCGCTTATTTCATAATTTAGACCCATTCCAGAAAGGATAGCTAATTCAATCTCAGTAAATTCTATTGGGACGCGTTTGATTTTTAATTCAGAGTCGGTAACTATTGCCGCAGCGATAAAGCTCATCGCTTCAATAGGGTCTTCACTAGGATAGTATTCGACATCTTTATCGATCGACTCAACGCCGGTGATTTTTAGGGTTGTTGTGCCGATTCCTTCGATCTTGACGCCAAGTTTTTCCAAGAAGAAACATACATCTTGAACCATATAGTTCGGACTCGCATTTCGGATAATTGTTGTTCCGGGATATAAAGCCGCTGCCATAATGACGTTTTCTGTTACTGTGTCGCCACGTTCAGTTAGGAGGATTGATTTTGTTGGATGGGCTTCTTTAACAGTTGCGTGGTAATAATCAGTTGTTGCATTAACTGAAAGACCAAATGGCGCTAATCCAGTCATATGAGGCTCAACCGTGCGAGTGCCTAGATTGCACCCACCGGCGAATGGTAGCTTGAAATCGTCGTACTGGTGAAGTAGTGGTCCTAGGAACATGATTACGGTTCTGGTTCGTTTTGCCGCTGCTATATCCATGTTTTCTAGCTCAAGTCGTTTTGGTGGGGTTATCTCTAGATCATTTCCGGGTAGCCATTTGGTTTTTACACCAATGCTATTAAGTACTTCGATGATGCGATTTACCTCCTCAATTCGCGCCACTTGACGAAGGGTAGTTCGACCCTTGTTTAATAGTGATGCACAAAGTAGACCAACGGCTGCGTTTTTACTGGTTTTAACAGTAATCTCCCCTGAAAGCTCAGTCCCGCCTTGAACTTGAAAACTTAGCTTTCCACCGTCGTTTAATCTGATAATTTCTTGCGAAAGCGCTTCGCTGATTCGAGCAATCATCTCAAGGCTGACATTTTGACCGCCTTTTTCAATCCGATTGATTGCACTTTGGCTGGTTCCAGTGGCTTCTGCTAGCTCTGACTGAGTCATGCCTTTTGACTGGCGAGCCTCTTGAATTGATTGACCGATTTTTTGTAAATAAATATCAGAATTCATTCTTTTATTATATATCATAAGTGATATATAGTCAAGATGCTTATGGTGTCAAACTATCGGTTTTATG
>JBHAEP010000059.1:0-12115 GCA_041855665.1 Nanosynbacteraceae bacterium | reverse complement strand
CTAATCTCAGTTGCTTCATTTTCAACTTCCTCAACCACAGTTCGCCCCACAAAAACTTGCGCTGTACCGTCATTAACATTTAACTCAGAGCGAACTTCCCAGTCGCGCTCACCGTTATCTCGGCGCCAAGCCGCAGCAATCGCCATTTCAATAACCTTTATAACCGTTTCTTCGGGCAAATTCTTCTCTTCAGCGATTGTCCTAACAGCCAACATCAACTGCTTAATATTAATCTCTTCCATGAATTCTCCTTGTCTTTTATATGAAAAATACCGACCTGCCGGCCGGATTAATACTTTATTATTTTAACACAGCCCAGAATATCACGTCAATACACATCCGTTCAAAACTTGCCGCATCGCCTCTTTTTCAGCAGCGGTAACCCACAAACCATACTTAACCTTCACAGCAACTTGTCTGGCGACATATTCACACCTGAAAGATTTATTCTCAGGAAGCCAGCTTGCAGCGTCGCTATCGCTCTTAGCTTGGTTCGCTGCACCATCGACTGCTATCAAATTCAAGGGGTCGTTAGCTAAATTCTCTCTTGTAGAATAATCTAGCTGCTGAGCACCCTTCTGCCAAGAATCGCTCAGAGCTACGACATGATCTATTTGCACCAATTGACTAGTTTTGTCTCCGCGCTGAAATTTTATCTCCATTCCCGTATACGGGTCGCTCAAAACTCCAGATGCAACCTTGCACCCATCGACATACTTAACATCTCTCATATCTCGCGCCAGAATAATATTGCGAGTATCGCAACCATCGGGATTTCTACGCCAGCCATCACCAAACTGACTTCTACTATAACCAGTCTTAGGAGCACGACCTTTTACTTCTATATTTTCAAGATTTGACAATGCCTCAGATTTTACGACATCTATAGAATCTGTTTGACTGGAATCTGATTGATATTTCTGTATAAATTCTTGCTTCCAAAAAGCCGGATGAGAAAACATCACCGCCGAAGCCATTATTAAAATAGCTATCACCCCGCCAAAACGACGCATTTTCCGAGCCCTAGCATCCAACATAAAATAAATCCGTCGCTAAAAACCTACGGTAAACTCCTTACGTTTAACATTACACTCAATATAACACACCACTGATGTTGTGAGAATATATTTTTCATCATTTTTCGTTTATACTATAAATATGACATCCGTAACTCAACTTATAGATTTTTTCGTACCAGAACAATACTCTCTAACTATCGATACAACCAAGCCAGAAGATAACTTCTCTGGACTTGTCATGATCAGGGGAGAAGTTATTAGCAATGATAAAACCATTCGACTTCACGCCAAAGATTTAGCTATCGAATACATCTCTATCAATGGAAATAAAAGCGAATGGCAAAATGGCGAAAACGACGAAATATTAATCCATCACCCAGACCTAACCCCAGGTCGACATTCCATAATCGTATCTTTTGAGGGTGTAATTAGTAATTCAATGCACGGAATGTATTACTGTAACTACACTCAAGAGGGTAAAAATAAATCACTAATTGCTACTCAGTTTGAAAGCCATCATGCACGCGAAGTATTTCCTTGTATAGATGAACCTGCAGCAAAGGCAGTTTTCGACCTAACCCTTATAACTCCTCGCAACCTGACAGTACTTGGAAATCAGCCGATATCAAGCCAGAGCAATATCCCAGAAAGTCCAAAAATGATGACCATTTTTGAGACTACTCCTAAAATGAGTACTTACCTGTTAGCTTGGGTAATTGGAGATCTACAATCTAAAAAAGCTCAGACAAAAAATGGCGTTGATGTTGCAGTCTGGGCAACGCCGGTTCAATCTCCAGAAAGCCTAGATTTTGCACTAGATATCGCAGTACGCTCGATTGAATTTTATGATGAATACTTTGGTACTCCATACCCGCTTAAAAAATCTGACCACGTAGCTTTGCCAGATTTCTCAAGCGGTGCGATGGAAAATTGGGGTCTCATAACCTACCGTGAAGTGGCACTGCTAGCGGATCCGAAATCTAGTAGTATCTCTTCTCGCCAATATATTGCAACCGTTATTGCACACGAGCTAGCCCACCAGTGGTTTGGAAACCTAGTAACCATGAAGTGGTGGAATGATTTATGGCTAAATGAATCATTTGCGACATTAATGGAGTATATTTGCGTCGACAATCTAGAACCAAACTGGAAAATCTGGCAAGATTTTTCAAGCAATGAATCAATAATCGCCCTGAGGCGAGACAGCTTAGATGGCGTTCAGTCCGTCCAAGTCGACGTAAACCACCCAGACGAAATTAGTACGCTTTTTGATGGGGCTATAGTCTACGCCAAAGGCGCAAGACTACTGCGCATGCTTCAAAATTTCATAGGCGAAAAAGCCTTTAAAGATGGCCTAAAAGACTACTTTAATAAATTTGAGTATAAAAACACTATAGGAAACGATCTCTGGGAATGCCTAGAAAAATCTAGCAATCAGCCAATTAAATCAATGATGAATACCTGGATTTCGCAACCAGGATATCCTGTGATTACCGTAGAAAAAATTGACAACAAGTACCAACTCACTCAAAAGCAATTCTTTATTGGTGAAAATCAACCAATCGGCAGAATCTGGCCAATCCCAATCACTTTAGAAAATGGGCAAACACAGCTTATGACCGACGGCAGCATTCAGATAGAAAGCACCGAAATTCCTTTAATAAATCCTATCGATAGCGCTCATTTTATCGTGAATTACAGCCCAGAACTTTTCGATGAGCTACTTAAAAAAGCGCCTAACTTAAGTGATATAAATAAAATGCAGCTAATAAACGAGCGTATTATGTTAGTTCGAGCCGGCGAAGCAAGTTCAGATTCTCTAATATCCATTCTTGAAAATTTCCAAAACGAGACTAGTGAGCCAGTCTGGGGGATGATATCTCTAGCATTCGCTGAACTTAAAAAATTCACTATACCGAATTCAAAAGCCGAAAGAGGCCTAAAGAACCTAGCCCATAAAATTAGTAAACCACTCCTAGATAAACTAGGTTGGGATATTCAAAGTGGCGAAACGCCGGAAGAGTCCAAGCTTCGAGCAACAGCTTTATCGCTAGCAGTCTTTAGCGATAACCCCGAAACAATAGAAAAGATAAAATCAGACTATCGAAATACCCCAATCGACCAAATAGACGGCGAATTACGCCCAATCATACTGTCTGGACTAGTGAAAAATTCCGAGGATGAATACTTCTATAGCCTCTTGAAACAATACCAAGAAACAAACTCCGCCGAGCTTGCCGAAGATCTATGTAGCGCCATCACCAGTACTAAAAATCCAGAACTTCAGGATGAAATAATCAAAAACTTCACAACTAACTTAATTCGCAAACAAGATTTGATTCGCTGGTTTGCCTACATGATTCGTAGCCGAAGCGCATTTGATAAAACTTGGAATTGGATGGTTGAAAATTGGAGCTGGATTGAGCTGAATTATTCTGGCGACAAAAGTGTAGACTACTTCCCGCAATACGCCGCAAGTGGAGTCTTAACCACGGAGTCCGCCGAAAAATACCAAGATTTTTTCGCTAAACACGAAAAAAATCCAGCCTTAAAGCGCGCGATAAAACTCGGTAACACCGAAATCCAAGCACGACTTGAACTCCTTAAAAAAGATACCGCAAAAGTCGTCGAAAAACTCGAAAAACTTGCATAAAAAATCCCCGCCTCAATCCGAGGCGGGTTTTCGTGCGCCCTACTACATAGGGTCGTCGCCGTATCGCTCCACGTAAGCATCTTTATCGAGAATCAAAAGCCTAGTTTTATAGTCACCTTCTATCGCTTCGGTTAGGATATTATAATGAGCTTCACCTATCGACTGAAAATTCAAATCTATCGTCTGCATAATCCTAATCTGCAAGAACACCATCATAGACATAAAAACTAGAGTAATTCCGAGATAAATTTTCATAAATGTGTTTGTTTTTTGAATGTTTTTGTTTTTCATGTTTTTTTACTCGTTAGTATTTTATATTTACAATTAAATAATAAAACACTATTTACAAAAAAATCAATACTAATATAAAATAAAGGCGGCTAGCCTTGCTAACTACCGTTAGAAAAGGTGATTAAAATGAAGAAATTCAAAACAATTCTCTTCATCGCAGTACTCTCACTAACATCAGTAGTGGGACTTACTGCCGAAGCTTCGGCTGCCAATAAGCCAAAGCAGATTGAGATTGTAGTCAATAACACAGCCTGTGTAACCGGAGGACGTGTTGTTGCAACAATACTCGACGTAGTACCGGGAAGTGACCTCAATCCGACGCGTTGGCAATCCGGAAACAAAACAAAGCGAATCGCTCTGTATTCCGGAAATGGCTCCAATGTCACTATTGCAGGACAAGTGAAGTGTAAGCACAGCGGAATTTTCGGAGCACAATACCTTGCCACCGTAAACATTCAGCGCTTCATCCACTCAGGTTCATCAACAATCTACATCTAAAAAAGATAGCAAGGCTAGCCGCTATCTTTTTTTATTATATGTTAAATTTCCACCACTTCAATTTGATTAAAATCTTCTGCATTTCCAAAAACATTCACACCCAAAAGCCGAACCTCGAATTTTTGAGCTTCGGGATAATAATTCAAAAACATTTCTGCAGCAAAGCGAATCTGGTGCTGCTTTTTACCATCAATAGCGGCAAAACCGCCACCAAAATCATTATTTTTGCGATATTTCACCTCTGTAAAATAAACTTTATCATCCAAAACAGAAACAATATCAATCTCACACCACTTTGTACGCCAATTGCGAGCAACCACTCTATGGCCCTCTCGTTCCAACCAATTCGCCACCAAATCTTCTGCTTTGTCCCCTAAAGATTTAGTGGTTATGGCTGTTTTTTCTTCCGATGCATCATCACTGAAACTCTCGCGAAACCTCAGTAAAGGCTTGAAACTAAGTCTATGAATCGGCGTTACGCCAAACTTCTCAATAGCCGCAATATGTTTCGCTGTCCCATATCCAGCATTGCTGTCAAAGCCATATTCAGGATACATTTCAGCCATTTTCTGCATATAATCATCTCGCGCAACCTTCGCAACAATACTTGCCGCACTCACAGAAGGAATCAGACCATCGGCCTTTTTCATAGTTACAGCATACTCACCTTTTTTAGTTCCACTCAAAAAATTAATAGTTCCATCTATGATAATTTCACTATAAGGACATTTTATTTGCTGAACAGCCCGCCTAGTTGCGAGCTTCAAAGCATCGCTCATCCCTAAACCGTCCAGCTCTCTGGCGCTCACCCAGCCAAATCCAAGGTTAGACTTAGCGTAAATTTCGCGCGCTAATTCTTCGCGACGCTTTTTGGTTAATTTCTTGCTGTCATTCAAGCCTTCGATTTCGCTATTCAAAACGCAAGCCACCACGAGCAATGGACCCGCCCATGGCCCTCTTCCAACTTCATCAATACCTAGGATCATGGTTTAATTATATAATAAAAATTCTACATAAAAATAAATCCGCCACCTCTTTAGTGACGGATTTTCATAAACTAAGCTTCTTTTTCAGTCTTTTCTTCAGCTTTTTCTTCTTTGGCTGGAGCTTCTTTGACAGAGTTTACAGATTCTCGGTCAAAACTTACTGCCTTTAGGCGAGCGCTCTTACCGCTACGATTTCGTAGGAATGATAGATAGTTACGGCGAACTTTAGCGCGACGCACAACTTCTACTTTTTCGACTAGTGGACTGTGTAGTAGAAAGCTCTTTTCAACGCCAACACCGCTAGCAATTTTACGAACAGTAATTCGGCTAGTGTGCTGTTTTTTATTATCAGTACGGATAACTACACCCTCAAACATCTGAACGCGCTCTTTGTTACCTTCTTTAATTTTTTGGTAAACACGAACTGTGTCACCGCTGCGTACGTCAACAACGTCAAACTTCTTTTGCTCGTCGTTTACTTTCTGGATTAATGCAAAACTCATTTTATCTCTCGCTTTTAGATTTTATACTTACAATTCATGTATTATTCTAGCACAAAAAAGTTGTTTATACAACCCTCATAACTTCCTCTAGAGTCGTCTCACCGCGTAAAGCCGCCAAAACCCCCGCCTCCAAAAGCGTCACCATGCCGTTTTTACGAGCTACCTTTTCAATAGTTTCTGCATGAACATCCTGAACTTCGCCCCGAAGAAAGGCTTGAATTGGCTCATCTACAATTAATTGCTCCATAATAGCTATTCGCCCAACATATCCAAATGGCGCGTCATCTGTTGGAACTGGACGATACAAAACAATATCCTCAGTATCTGGTCGCTCCACACCTTTCGGCAGATTATTAATAATATTTCTAATATACTTCTTGGTGTCTTCGTCTGGCTCATAAGCTTCACGAGTTTCCGGAATAAGTTTACGCACTAGACGCTGAGCAATAACAAGTCGAATAGCTGAACTGAAAATTGGATTTACACCAATCAAATCAATCATCCTACTAAAGGCTGCCGATGTAGAGTTCGCATGAAAAGATGAAAGCACTAAATGCCCTGTTATCGATGCCTGAATTGCCGTTTTGGCGGTATCTTGATCGCGAATCTCTCCTACCATCACCACATCTGGGTCTAATCGAAGCACAGATCGCAGTCCATCGCCAAAATTATATCCATTAGTCGTATCGATCGGAATCTGAGTAAGTCCTGGCATGCTAAACTCCACTGGATCTTCAAGAGTAATAATCTTTCTATCAGGTGTATTTAGTGAATTCAAAATACTATAAAGAGTGGTTGATTTACCACTACCTGTCGGACCAACCATCATCACCATACCAGACGGATGGCTGATAACCTCTGTGATCTGCTCGCGCTCGCGCTCACCAAGACCTAAAAGATCAATATTCAGCAAGCTTTCATCAAAGTTAAACAAACGCATCACCGCATCTTGACCATAAACAGTCGGCACTGTTTCGATACGCAAATTCAAAAGATGAGTTCCAGCCTCATTAGTAATATCCTGTTGCATATGCCCAGATTGCGGAGTCTGAGCAGCAGTGGAAATATTAGCCCTAGAAGCAAGAGCGCTCATGATGACACGATACCTCTCCCTATCCAAATATGCCACAATATGTAAAACTCCATGGATACGCATTCGAACGCGCAAAGAATCTTTCTGGTTTTCGATATGAATATCGCTAGCACCAAGCTTGTCAGCTTGCTCAATCAAATACTCAAAAACTCGATCGGTGCTAACTTGATTTAAAGTTTGACTCACCGAAGCGACTGTTTCACTATCACCCTCTTTTGCAATAGTAATGTCATCGTAAACAACCTCTTTTGGCGGGTCAAAACGACGCATAAACGCCTTAAAAGCACTGCTACTGATCAATAAAAATTGCGTACCCAGACCGCGATCAGCATATTCCTGACTAGTCTTTTTAATCAAAGACTGCGGAGTTTGGCTAGTTACACCAAACCTATATGGCTCAGCTTCATCACCTTTAAGCAGAGGAACCCAGAAACCTTGATACATTTCCTGAACAGAAAGAACATCTCGAACTAAAGGCAAAGTTGATTCCAAATCCCTAGCATCAAGATACGGCAATCCTAAAACAGCAGCCCTGTCTTTAGTAGACTGCTCATCTTGGTCACGCCTGCGTTGCTGAATTTGATCTTCATTCATCTATAAACATTATATCATAAAAGCATAGGCATTTTGAAAATGATACAATATTTTTATGACCGAATTAACTCTAGTTCTACACAATATCAGGTCAACACACAATGTTGGCGCAATTTTTCGAACCGCCGAAGGTTTAGGTGTTAAAAAAATCATCATCAGCGGCTACACTCCTGCACCAAAACACCAAAATGACACGCGCCTGCCTCATATTGCCAACAAAATTCATAATCAAATCCACAAAACAGCCCTTGGAGCGGAAGATATCGTCAAGTTTGAGATAGTTGATAATTTAAAATCATGGATTAATAATAATATAGACTACAAAAATCCTCTCGTGGGGCTCGAGCAAGCACCTGGTAGTATACCATTGCAGAAATTCAAACCACCTCAAAAAATGACACTTCTGCTCGGAGAAGAAGTTGATGGAATAAGTCAAGAATTAATGAATTTATGCAGCGATTTTATTGAGATTCCGATGTTTGGACAAAAAGAATCATTTAATGTTTCAGTGGCTACTGGAATGGCCGTTTTTCACATAAACACTTATTATTTAAGATAATTTTCCACACTATATGTAGCGTGTTTTACAATATTTAAGCACTAAATATACTTGAATGACGCCAAAAATCGGAATATAATTCAAGTTAGGTTAACACCAAAAACTAGTAAATAGTTAGTACATTTCTATAAAAGGATGTGATTAAAATGGCCACTAAACTAGTGGTTTTCGGAAGCGAAATCACCAAGCGATCAGACGGCAAGGAAACTAGCACCTGCTTCGCGTGCCTTCAGACCAAGAGAAATCTTGATCGTGCCAATGTAGATTACGAATATGTCGCTAGCGATGATTTCGCCGCAAAGATTGGCAAGCAGCTCTCCTATCTCTCCAAGCCCGTTGTCGTTGTCTTTGATGACTCGGAGGACTCTATCTTTACCGACGCTCGCACCAAAGAGCCTAAGGATAACCTCGACTTCCTCAAGGATAGCTGGTACGGACTTAATGTAGCCAAGATCAACGAAGTAGTTGAGGTCCTCAAGAGCGAAGCTGCATAAAATCACAGACAGCCCCGGAATTAAATTCCGGGGCTCTTCATTTTTATGGGAAACTAAATAAATTACTTCAGAACAACAGCATCTTCACCAAGATTTTTCACTAATTCTCCAATTAAATCATCACTGGCATCAACCATAAAAGGCATCCGCATCGCAGACTTTTTATCTTCACCAAGAACTAAAATTACCTCTATTCGACCAGGGTGTTTTAAACATATCTGCTTTGTTGCAAGCAAAATTTGATGATTTTCAATGTCGCGAATCAACACAAACAATTTCTTTACCTCAGGAATGTCCAAAATCGGCTTTGGGGGCGGAGGTGCTGGAGCGTCTTTCTTTTTTGCAGTCTCTTCTTTTTGAATTGGCTGACCTGTCTTTTTAGCTTTATATGCGGCTATTCGTTGTTTTTTAACTTTCGCACTCATCTTTGGAGCTTCCATTTTTCGACCAGTAGATTCATAGTTTCGAAGTTCGTCATCAGTTATTTCCAGAATCTCATCAGCTATCAAGCTAGCTTCATCTCGTAAATTGCCGTCACGATCTCGAGCATTCACCTTTCCAGAAACACGAATTACAGCGTCTTGCACCAATTTTGCACCGACTTGCTCGAAAAGATTCGGAAACACCACCACATCCGCTTCGGTCATTTTATCCTCGACAGTCACAAAAGCCATCTTCGTGCCAGATTTTGTAATAATGGTCCTTACTGCGGAAACTATTCCACCTATAGTTATCTTTTGACCGTCAATATCCGGATTCACCCTACCCAAAGGCACGGTCTGCTCCTGAAAATAAGCATCATAATTATCTAGTGGATGAGCACTAATATAAAGCCCCATCAGTTCACGCTCCCACATCAAACGCTCTTTATCAGTGTGTTTACTTGGGGCATTCATTATAGAAATAGTGGGCTGCACATCGGCGGTTGTAGTTTCTGCTAACATACCAAACATATCAACCTGACCACTAGCCGCCTCTTTTTGTAGTTTTTGCGCAAACGCAATAATGTTATCGAGATTATAAAGCAAATCAGAGCGATCACCGAAACTATCAAACGCACCAGACTTAATCAAAGACTCCCATGCCTTGCGATTAAATTTACTAGTGCTCACCCTTTTAGCAAAATCCTCAATGCTAGTAAACTCACCTTCTTCTCGAGCACGCAAAACCTCTTCAACAGCTCCAACTCCAACACCTTTCACTGCAGCCATCCCGAAGCGAATTTTATTCTCATTTGGCACAACCGCAAACTCCACGAAAGACTCATTCACATCTGGAGCTAGAACGCTGATACCCATGTGTTTACATTCGCTAATTTCAATAGCCAAACGCTCAGTATCATCCTGATCACTAGTCATCAAAGCAGCCATAAAAGCATCCGGATAATGCGCCTTTAGATAGGCAGTCCAGTAGGCAATCAAGCCGTAACACGCAGCATGTGATTTATTAAAACAATAGTTCGCAAACTCTTCTAGCTGATCCCAGAAAGTTTCAGCAATCTCAGCCGTCGCACCGCCGACTTTAATCGCCCCTTCAACAAACTCTGGTTTAATCTTCTTCATGAGGTCAATTTTCTTTTTACCAACAGCTTTACGTAAAGTATCGGCCTGGCCTCCTGTAAACCCACACCACTCTTTAGAAATCTGCATAAACTGCTCTTGATATACCAAGATTCCGTAGGTATTCTTTAATGAATTTTCCATACCGGGATGAAGATATGTAATAGGTTCCTCGCCATGCTTCCTACGGATAAAACTATCGATAAACTGCATCGGACCAGGCCTATATAGAGCCACCATCGCAATAATATCCTCAAAGACTGTTGGCTTCAAACCACGTAAATATCGTTTCATACCTGCAGATTCAAGCTGGAACACACCTGTTGTGTCACCACGCTGAAATAGTTCGTAGGTTTCTTTGTCATCCAGAGGTAAATCAGATAGCACGATTTCACGACCATGAACCTTTTTAATGATACGCATCGTATTATTAATAATAGACAAGTTAGACAAGCCTAAAAAGTCCATCTTCAAAAGACCAAGCTCTTCAACCTCACCCATTGGGAATTGGGTGGTGACAACCCCCTTTTGAGCCTGCTCGAGAGGTATATATTTTACCAAATCATCTGGAGCAATCACCACGCCACAAGCGTGAACTCCATGAGAGCGAATCGTTCCTTCTAGTCGAATCGCGTAGTCGTAAACCTTCTTGGCAGTTGGATTTGACTCATATTCTTTTTTCAGATCCACATCTTCAACAACAGATTTAGCTAAAGGTATATGCCTTCCCTGGTTTGGTGGCGGAATAAGTTTAGCCAGCCTATCACTTTCTCCATAAGGCACCTCTAATACTCGGGCAACATCTCGCACTGCTGCACGTGCCGCCATTTTACCAAAAGTCACAATATTGGAAACGCGATCATGTCCGTATTTATCGGCGCAGTATTGAATGACTTCATCTCGACGCGTATCTTGAATATCGACGTCAATATCGGGCATCGAAATACGATCAGGGTTTAAAAATCGCTCAAATAGCAAATCATACTTCAAAGGATCTAGGTCTGTGATAAATAACGCATAGGCAATAATACTACCGGCAGCCGATCCACGTCCCGGGCCAAAAATAATACCACGACTCTTTCCCCAGTTAATAAAATCTTGGACAATTAAAAAGTATCCATTATATCCCATATTATCCAAAACCGAAAGCTCAAGGTCGAGCCTTTCCTTTTGAGAGTCGGTCAACAACTCCCTAATCTGACTATTTTCCATCTTTCTAGCTTCATCAAGATTAATACCAGCATAGCGGTTAGCCATACCGCTATAAACAAGATGGTCTAGGTACTCTTTTTCGCTTTCCCCGTTTGGCGTTGGGAACTTTGGAATCAAAATTCGCCCAAGTTCAATTTCAACATTACATCGATCGGCGATATTTTTCGTATTAGCAACGGCGCGAGGATTGGTTTTTTGCCATCTATCAATAATATCTTGCGGGTCAGTAACGTGAAGTTCGAAATCTTTCAAACTCATCCTGCGCTCATCGCTTAAATACGCTCCCGTTCCCACACATAGCAAAATTTCATGCGCATCTTGATCGGCATGAGTTAAATAATGACCATCACTAGTAACAACGCATTCAATATCGAGCTCTTTACTTAACTGTTCAAGTTGACTATTTATATTTACCTGAACATCCCATTTTGAAGGACAATCAGGGTGACCGTGGTCTTGCAGTTCTAGATAATACCGATCGCCAAAAATACTTTTATACCAACTAGCAATTTTTTTCGCCTCTTCGTAGTTGTTGTCTCGTAATTGTTCACCAAGCTCTCCACCGGCGCAGGCACTCAGTGCAATCAACCCCTCATTATATTGCTCAAGCAGCTCATGATCGATACGCGGCTTATAATAAACACCCTCTAAATT
>JBHAEP010000058.1:0-4839 GCA_041855665.1 Nanosynbacteraceae bacterium | reverse complement strand
TATTTCTGATAAATGCAGTGTTTGAATAGAATCGATAATTACTAGCGAATATTTTCCAGCTCTAATAGTTGCAGCGATATCATCGGCGCTCGTACTCGATACAAAGCTCAGCTGACTAGAATCATCGCTCCCAAGTCGCTCAGCACGCATCTTTACCTGACCGGCAGATTCCTCGCCACTGATATAAAGCACTGGATTTAAGTTAGCAATAAACGCTGTTATTTGCAGTAGTATCGTACTTTTTCCAATTCCCGGCTGACCAGCCAAAAGAGTTACGCTACCAGGCAAAATTCCACCCCCTAAAACAATATCCAAATCTTTAACGCCAGTGGAATAGCGAGAAGTAGCAACCTCTGTTTCAATTTCTTTAAATTTCTGAGGGCTCAACACTGAACCATTAAATTGCGCCTTGGCGACCGCTGACTTTCCGCTAGATTCTACAGTCTCTTCGACTAACGTATTCCATTCTCCGCAATTTTCACACTTACCAGTCCACTTTGGATAAGTCGCACCGCAACTACCACATACGAACTTAGTCTTCATTTTTGCCATTTAAATTCCTGAAACTTCCTGAATATTACTATTCATACTATCTTGAAGTGATTTAACATTCGCTCCAAGCTGATTATATTCCTCGACTAGCTGATTGTATTGATTAATCATGTCATTTATAGCCTGCTGTTCGGCGCGCAGTGTATTTACTCGCGAATTATAATCATCACGCATTGCATAAAATTCACCAGCCGACACCTGCCCTTCATCGGCAATCCTCTGAAGCTCTTCGAAGCGATAATTCATCTGAACAATCTGCTTTGAATAAGCGTCAGATCGAGCTTCTATAGAAGTATTTAAATCTTTCAAATGAGCCTCAATTCTTTCAGATTTTTTACGCGCTTCGTCAAAAACTTGATTATACTTTTTATACAAATCTACAACCTTTTGACGATCCTGAAAATATCTAGAATAATATTTTTCTAGTTCGGCCGGTAGATTATCAACCTCGGTACCAATAATAGAATGAAGTTCATTTAATTGTTGACTAGCATCTTTTTGGATGTAATAATCCATCCTCTCTTTAAACCCATTATCGATACTAGCTCGCTGAGCAGCTACATCTTCTAGGAGTGGTGATATTTTCTCTTTTTCGGAATTTGAAATCCTATCAAAAGCAGCATGCAACATTTCATGGGCGGCAGTCACCTCCTTAATTCCATCCAATTCCTCGCGAGTAACATCATAGATGTATATATTTAAACCGTCATAACACCCTAGCACCGAAACAGTTATTTCGTGATCGCCGCAAGCTTCATTAAATTTATTCGCCTGACGAATCTCTGGCTGACTAGCATAAAAAAACAATTCACCATCGCCGGTCATAGTTGAACGACTAACAATTTCTTTAATTTCACTGCTTGGAGTATAAGCCGCTGCATTGATTTTATCTCGAATAAATTGCTGGTTATTTATCGCCCAAAACCCAGCAAAACCCAAAGCAAACCCTACTATAAAACGAAAGATTTTATTCACCTATTCCACCACTACTTTTTTACGACTCAAACGAACCGCAACATTACTTCCTGCTTCTATTTTACCATGAATCAAAGCATCGGCAATTTCATCCTCGACCAATACTTGCATACCACGGCGCAATTTTCTAGCTCCGTCTTTGTCGTTATATTCACTGGCGACAACATGCCTTAACACAGATGGAGTGATTTTTAATTTTATTTTATGATTCTTACTCATTCGTAGTTTTAATTCTTCGGCATATTTTTTAGTAATCTCAAAGGCATCGTCTTCGCTAAGTCTGTCAAAAACAATCACTTCATCAAATCTACCGATAGTCTCCGGCTTCATGAAACGCCTCAGTTCTTTTTCGACTGATTTTTTATATGCTTCATAATTTTCACTATTGCCTGAAAATCCGATAGAACTATCTTTATGGAGAAGATTCGAGCCTAAATTTCCAGTCAATATAACAACAGTGTGAGTAAAATCAACAGACCTACCGCTAGCATCGGTTAAAGTTCCAGTATCTAGAATCTGTAGAAGCACATTAAAAATATCCGGGTGTGCTTTTTCCATTTCATCAAAAAGCACCACACTATATGGCTGTCGACGAATCTTATCAGTTAACTGACCGCCCTCTTCGTAGCCAACATATCCCGCAGGAGCCCCAAGCATGCGACTCATTGTGTGTTTTTCGCCAAACTCGCTCATATCCAAACGAACTAATGCCTTTTCGCTACCATAAACTTGACGAGCAATACTCTTGGTTAACTCTGTTTTACCAACTCCTGTTGGACCAAGAAAAACAAAAGACCCCACTGGTTTATTCTCGCTAGAAACTCGACTTCTTCCGCGCTTTATAGCCCGAGCAACTTTTGCGACAGCTTCTTTTTGACCGATAATATCTTTTGCCAGAACCTGCTCAAGATTAGCGAACCTCTTTAGTTCGCCGCCATGGATTTTGCTAGCAGGTATCCCAGTCATTAACTCAACAGCTCGCTTAATATCATCACTTGTAACATCTGGAGCTTTACGGTTTGACTCAATCTCAACCTCAACCTCTTCAATCTCATTGCGTAAAATATCGACTTGATCATCTGCGCCAGATTCCTCCAGCCGCAAAATCTCTTGAGCCAACTCAGACCTAATTTCTATTAATTTCATTTCTTTTCTGCTAGGCTTTAGGGAAATTTTTGCAAGCGCAGCAGCCTCATCTAAAATATCCAGAGCTTTATCTGGGAAGAATCTATTTGAAATATAACGCTCAGCAAGATTAATAGCTTCAACCAGAACTTCTTGACTGATTTTTACTCGATGATGCTCCTCGTAAGTCCGACGCAAACCTTTTGCTATCTCGACAGTTTCCGTAAAAGTCGGCTCTTTGATTGTTATATTTTGAAACCTTCGACTTAGGGCGCTATCCTTCTCGATAGTCTTTTTAAACTCATCAAAGGTTGTCGCACCGATAAGCCGAACTTCTCCGCGCGCCATAGCTGGTTTAATCATATTGGCCGCATCAAGCGAACCTTCGGCAGCTCCAGCTCCGGTTATAAGATGGATTTCATCAATAAAAAGTATGATATTTTTATCATCTTTGACTTCATCTAATAGCTTTTTAAATCGCTCTTCAAACTGACCACGATATTTCGTTCCAGCCAACATCGACATCAAATCTATATGAAAAATTCGACTATTTAACAAGCTGGACGCAACCTCACCATTGGCTATCGCTAGCGACAAAGCTTCAACTACAGCAGTCTTGCCGACCCCCGGCTCGCCAATTAATAGGGGGTTGTTTTTAGACTTCCTGCTCAAAATTGTCATTATTCGCGAAAGTTCATTGCTTCGACCAATGACAGGGTCGAGCTTGCCTAGCTGAGCTTTCTTAACTAGATCTACGCCAAATTTATTTAAAGCAGACTTACTTAAATTACGTCGCCTCGGGCGCTGATCTGAAGATTCAGATCGTTGAATTACAGACTGCAAATCTCTTCGAAGATTAAAAACATTGACATCCATTTCACGAAATAAAACCGAAGCTCTAGAATTCATCTGAGATAAAAGACTAAAAATAATGTGTTCCGTCCCAAGATAATCCTGCTGAAAGTTTTTAGCAATATCCCAACTCATACGCAGAGTCATCTTAGCAGTCTCGCTCATACCCCTTGGGCCATCATTGGTAGTGAGGAGAGTTTTTGGAGAATAATTCAAAAATCGATCAACTTTTTCAAAATCAATCTCATTTTGTGCCAAAAACCTAGCACCAACCGAATTTCCATTAGCCAAAACCCCTAAAAGCAAATGCTCTGTTCCTATATACGGACTGCCCTTAGAATGCGCAATAGAACCAGCTCGCTCTAAGCTCATCTTGGCATCATCGGTCAATTTAGAGAAAAAATCTCTGAAGTCTTCTGGCACTATATTTCCTCCATTTATCTTATATAATTATAACTAAAATTGGCACTCCTTTCAATAGAGTGCCAATTTATTTTATTCTTCAGTACTTTCTTCAATTGCTCCGAATAGACTATCTTCGATATTCTTACGTGGTTTTGGTTCCACCTGAGGCTTTTCAGCTACTTCAATATCAAGTTCATAACCAGTCAACCTAGAAGCTAATCGAACATTCTGTCCGCCGCGCCCAATAGCGATAGACTGTTGGTCTTCTTCTACAAAGACCTTAGCCTTCTTAACGTCAGCGTCAATGATTTCAACCTTGATAACTTCTGCTGGATTCATAGCTTCAGAAATGAAATCCTCAATCTTTTCATTAAATGGAATGATATCGATTTTTTCATGACTGCCAATTTCATTCATTACAGCCTGAACGCGAGTACCGTGTCCGCCAACGAAAGTTCCTACAGGGTCAACACCTGGCAAGGTGCTATTTACTGCAATCTTGGTACGACGACCAGCTTCACGCGCGATACCTTTAATCTCAACAGCTCCATTTTCAATCTCTGGTACTTCTTGACGGAAAAGATATTCAATAAACGCAGCATTGCCACGACTTAAAATCAATTGTGGACCACGACCTTCTCGTTCGATATCTTTGATCAAAACCTTAATTCGATTACCTACAGAGTAAAATTCACCCTGAATCTGCTCACTTTGTGGCAAAATTCCAGTTGCCTTTCCTAGCTCGATTCGAACAACACGAGGATCAACCTTGGCAATAGTGCCAGTTACGACTGTACCGATTTTATCTTCAAACTCAGCCAAAACAATTTCACGCTCAGCTTCACGAAGACGCTGGATTACAACTTGTTTTGCAGTCTGCGCCGCAACGCGACCAAAAGTAGTTACTTCGTGCTGCTCTTCAATTAAATC
>JBHAEP010000057.1:0-6430 GCA_041855665.1 Nanosynbacteraceae bacterium | reverse complement strand
GAGCTACAGGTGCAACCGGCGAAAAGGGTGAAACTGGCACACCTGGTACCGACGGCTTAAACGGTGTAGGCGGTAAAGACGGTGTCGATGGTCAAGATGGCGTTAATGGTCAAGATGGTAAAGATGGACAGGATGGCGCCGATGGTAAAGATGGTATCGATGGACAAGATGGCCGAGAAATAGAAATTCAAAAAGGCGATCTATATATTCAATGGCGATATACAGGTGATTCTAGCTGGAATAATATCATAGCTTATTCAGACCTAAAGGGTGAAAAAGGCGACAAAGGTGAAACTGGAGTTACTGGCGAGAAAGGCGACACCGGGGCGGCTGGTCAGAATGCTACAATTTCAGTTACAAATAGCACCCAGCCGTGCTCTACTGGTCTAAACGTTACTGGAAATGGAACAAGTAACCTAGGACTTCAGTTTACAGGCAGCAATGTTCCTGCAGGTGGAATGACTGGTCAAGTATTGACTAAAAACTCTAATAACAACTGTGATTTTATCTGGAAAGATACTCATGAGCTTCGCGGCGCTGGTATGCCTGAAGGTGTTATGACTGCAGATGTCGGAACTTACTATACTGACACCCTAGCTACAAACGGAGCTGTTCGCTGGGTGAAAGCAACAGGTACTGGAAATACTGGATGGAAGGTTGTTTATGGCGACACTGGTTGGCGAGATGTGCCAGGCCTGCTGTCTGGTACACTAACCGGAAGTGCTAAAGTTCGTCGTATAAATCAAACTATTTATATTTATGCTAGGATTAATTCCTGGGGCGGCTCTTGGAATGGTGGAGGTGCGTCTCTTCCTGCGGGTATGCGCCCTATGGTTCAACATAACGATGTAGCTCCTGGTAAATTTGGATCAACTAAATTTACTTACGTTATTCAGGCTGGAGGAAATATCAATGTAGAGGCTCCTAGGGCAGAAGAAAACACGGGTAATATAGTTCCTACAATCAACTTCTCGTCACCAGTTGGAGATACAACTCCTTGGCCGGCAACTCTACCGGGAACTCCAACAAATTAAAATCTAAAAAATAGCTCTATTATGGAGCTATTTTTCTTTTGGTGTATAATGAAGCTATGTTAGATATACGTTTTATTCGGGAAAATCCGCAGCTGGTTCAGGAAGCCGCTAGCCACAAAGGTTACGAGGTGAATATTGATCAGCTGCTTAAAATAGATCAAAAGCGACGCACTTTGCAGCAGGATTTGGATGTTTTGCGAGCAAAGCGTAATGAAATTTCAGCAAAAATGAAGGGCGGAAAACCAGAGCAGTCTTTGATAGACGAAGGTCGAGAAATTAAAGAAGGTATTGCTGCCCTTGAATCTGAGTTCAAGAAGGTTGATGAAGAATTTACGAATTTAATCAAACTAGTTCCAAATATGCCATCAAGTGATGTCCCGGTTGGCGCTAGCGAAGACGAGAATGTGGTAGCTGAAGTAGTTGGTGAGCCGACTAGTTTTGGATTTAAACCTAAAAATCACGCAGAGATTGCTGAAGCTCGAGGTTGGCTAGATAAAGAGCGTGCCGCTAAAGTTGCCGGCAGTCGATTTGCCTATATAATGGGCGATATGGTCAAGCTAGAGATGGCGATTCAGCAATTTGTAATCAATAGCTTGAGTGATTCAGCTATCATTAAATCTATCGCCGAACGAGCAGGGTTGAAGGTTAGCGATAAGGCCTTTACTCCAGTTTTGCCACCTTTGATGATTAAGACCGAACCTTATGATCAGATGGATCGACTTCAGCCAAGCGACGATCGCTACAAAATCGAAGGCGAAGAACTTTGGCTACAGGGAAGCGCGGAGCACGTTCTTGGTTCAATGCACGCCGGTGAAGTTTTTGATGAAAAAGATTTGCCGGTTCGCTATATTGGATTCGCTACAAGCTTCCGTCGCGAGGCTGGAACATACGGCAAGGATATGGAAGGTATTATTCGTATGCATCAGTTTGACAAACTCGAAATGGAAAGTTTTACTGTTGCTGAAGATGGCATGAACGAACATCTGCTATTTGTAGAGATTCAAAAATGGCTTCTAGATCAACTAAAGTTACCATATCAAGTTTTGCAAAAATGTACTGCCGATATTGGTAAGCCAAATGCTCGCGGTGTTGATATGGAAGTTTGGCTTCCTGGGCAAGATAAATACCGAGAAACTCACACTGCCGACTACATGACAGATTATCAGGCGCGTCGATTGAATACTCGTGTGCGTCGAGATGGTGGTGAGTTAGAGTTGATTCACACTAACGACGCTACGGCATTTGCATTAGGGCGAATCATGGTTGCGATTTTGGAAAACTACCAAAACGAAGACGGAACAGTTAATGTTCCGGAGGTTTTGAAGCCATATCTTGCTGGTCGAGACAAGCTTTAGTATAATAAAAGAGTAAACCATAACGGTTAAACAGCTTGTTTCCAGAAAGGGGTCTTTATGATTCAGAATATCAATATTACAGGCGTTAATTACGAAATTAGTGATTCTAGTAGAAAATACATCACTAAAAAAATCGGTAAACTCGATAAATTGATTCCACGGCACGCCAAAAAATCGGCGCATGCGGAGGTGAAAATTCATCAAATCAACGCCGATCATGGTAATAAATACCAAGTTGATATTCAAATAACCTTGCCAGAAAAGGTTTTGACTGCAGGTGAATCAGCAGGGAATGTTTTGGCGGCTGTGGATATTGTTGAAGTTAAATTAAGCCAACAACTTCGTAAATACAAAGAAACATCCATTCCTCACGTAGGAAAACGCAAGCTTCTTGACCGCTTTAAGCGTAGCTATGAGCGCGAAAAATAATTAAGTTTAAAATCTAATCATAAAAACACGTCAAAATGGCGTGTTTTTCTTTTGGAATTCAAGCATTTACGGTATAATAGTTGTAAAGACTAATTACTGATTGTCTAAAGTGAGGGATAAAGATAGGTATGGTAAACCGACAGAAGGCGCTCTCTAAGGTTTTTGGAGATCCGCAAAAGAAGATTATTAAACAATTAGAAAAACGCGTTCAAGAAATTAACGCGCTTGCTAAGAAGTATGAAAAAATGGACGACCAAGAATTGGCGTCCCAGACTAAAGTATTGAAAGATAAGTTAAAGAATAAAAAGACTACTTTAGATACTATTTTGCCAGATGCTTTTGCGTTAGTTCGCGAGGCTTCAAACCGCGTTCTGAAGATGCGACATTTCGATGTTCAGCTAATGGGCGGTATTGTTCTCCATGAAGGTAATGTTGCCGAAATGAAGACCGGTGAAGGTAAGACTTTGGTTGCGACTTTGCCGACTTACCTAAACGCTTTGACTGAAAAAGGTGTTCACGTAGTTACGGTGAACGATTACCTAGCTCAGCGTGACGCTAGTTGGATGGGTGAACTGTATCATTTCTTGGGAATGAGTACTGGTGTTATTATCTCTGATGTTTCTTTTGTTTATGATCCAGATTACGACAATGAATCTCATGATGATGAAAAAATGCGCAAGCTTCGTCCTGCAACTCGCAAAGAAGCTTATGCTGCCGATATAACTTACGGAACTAATAATGAATTTGGCTTTGACTATCTTCGCGACAACATGGTTGATGATGCTGAAATGATTCGCCAGCGTGAATTAAATTTTGCGATTGTTGACGAGGTGGACAGTATTTTGATTGACGAAGCTCGTTCTCCGTTAATCATTTCTGCTCCTGCTGCTGAAAATCCAGAAAGCTATGTTCAGTTTGCGAAGATCGCATCAAAGCTTGTCCCAGAAGACTATATTTTAGATGAAAAGCGTCGATCAGTATCTTTGACGGATGACGGAGTCGAGAAGATTCAAAAAATGCTAGGCATTAAGACTTTGTTTAGCCCAGAAAATA
Source organism: Nanosynbacteraceae bacterium (assembly GCA_041855665.1). Classification (GTDB taxonomy): domain Bacteria; phylum Patescibacteriota; class Saccharimonadia; order Saccharimonadales; family Saccharimonadaceae; genus JBHAEP01. The sequence continues at coordinate 2,559 of JBHAEP010000057.1, read as the reverse complement.
TCCGTAGTGTTTATCACATTAATCAAGCTTTGCGTGCGCAGGTTGTGTTTAAGCGCGACAAAGATTATGTTGTAAACAACAAGGGTGAAGTTATTATTGTTGACGAACATACTGGTCGTCTAATGCATGGTCGACGCTACAACGAAGGTCTTCATCAGGCTATTGAAGCTAAGGAAGGCGTTCCGGTAGTTCAAGAGAGTATGACTCTTGCAACTACTTCATTCCAGAATTACTTTAGGCTTTATGATAAATTGAGCGGAATGACCGGTACCGCATTCACTGAAGCCGAGGAGTTCCATCAGACTTACGGACTAGATGTTATTCAAGTTCCTTCAAATAAGCCTGTGGCTCGAATTGATAAAGAAGATTTAATTTTCAAAACCGAAAAAGCCAAATTAAAGGCTGTGGCTGCTGCCATCAAAGAGCATCATGCTGCTGGGCGTCCAGTTTTGGTTGGGTCTGGTAGTATTGCTAAAAACGAGCAAATTGCTGAATATCTCGATAAAGAAGGTGTTAAGTATGATCTTTTGAATGCTAAAAACAACGAGCGAGAAGCTGCGATCGTCGCTCGTGCTGGAGAAAAGGGTGCGGTAACTCTAGCAACAAATATTGCTGGTCGTGGAACTGACATTAAACTAGGCGAAGGTGTAAAAGAGCTTGGAGGTTTAGTCGTAATCGGTTCAGAGCGTCACGAATCACGTCGTATTGACAATCAGCTACGTGGTCGATCTGGTCGTCAGGGAGATCCGGGTGAAACTCAGTTCTATGTTTCAACTGAAGATGATTTGATGCGAATTTTCCAGGGTGATCGAATTCGAATGTTGATGGATAGGCTTGGAGTTGATGACGATACTCCTATTCAACAAAAAGCCGTCAGTAAAACTCTTGAGGCGGCACAAAAGCGAGTTGAAGGCTTCAACTTTGATAGTCGAAAGCAGGTTGTTCAATATGACAACGTTATAAATCGCCATCGTCGAGTTGTTTATCTAATGCGACGAAAGATTCTTGATGGTGAAAATATCAAGAGCGAGATCGAGCGCTTAATATCTGAAAAAGTTAAATCTTTGACTGTTGTTCCTGCTAAAAATAATCCAGACTTCGAGAAGGCTTTTGAGGCTATTTTCCCATTACCTTCAAAGAAGATTAAGGCTATTGGTGCAGTAAAGAAAGATAAAGCTCGTTTCGAGATGGCTAAAAAGGAAGTTGAAAAACTTTACAAAGCCAAAGAGGAAGAGCTTGAAGGTGATAACTTGCGCAAGGTTGAGCGCGAAGTCTACATGGCCGTTATTGACGCTCTATGGATGCAGCACCTTGAAAACATGCAGCACCTTCGTGATGGAATTCACTGGCGAGGTTATGCACAGCGTGATCCGCTTGTGGAGTATCGTTCTGAATCTCAAAAACTATTTAATAGCCTACAGGATAATCTTCAAGAAGAAGTTTTGCGTGTTATATTCCGCGTTCATCGACATGACGCTGTGGTGAAAGAAAGTCAGGATGACGAGTATTCAACAGAGCTAACAAAAATGGCTGAAAGCGCTACAGATAAGGGTGTAAATGAAATCACTCTAGGCGAAGGCGGTCATGACAGCGAGTTTACCAATGTTAAAAAAGCTAAAACTGTTTCTCAAGAAAACAAGGCTAAAAACTTAGCTCGCAAGAAAAAGAAGGCTCAGCGACAAAACCGTAAAAAGAATCGAAAGTAGTTTATGCGTCATACGGTAGAAGAGATCCAGCTGCCGGGTGGGGCGCGTGGCCTTTTGATAGATGTGCCAGATGCGACAGTGATGAGTTTCCAGTTTCAGTTTCGAGCTGGAAACCGTTATGTTCGCGACCAGTCTTTGTATGAAGCTGCTCATTTGATGGAGCACATGGCTTTTGGCGCTAATGAGCGCTTCAAAAATGAACATGACTACGAGCAAGAGTTTACTAAAAACGGTGCTTACCATAACGCTTTTACTAGCGATCTGTCTATGGTGTATGAGTCTTTTTGTGCTGATTTTGAGTGGGATAGGATTTTAGATTTGCAGTCTGTAGCGATTTGCAAGCCTAAATTTAATAATCAAGAACTTCAAGCCGAAAAAGGTAATGTACGAAACGAACTAAATGGTTATCTAAATAATCACAATCGAGTTCTTTGGCCGAAAATCCAGCAGGTTCTGGGCGAAGATGTTTTAACTTATTCACAACGCCTAAAGACGATTCCTAATGTGTCTCTAGCTGACATAAAGGAGCATCATTCTCGGACGCATACTTTGGCAAATATGCGATTTGTTATAGCAGGTAAACTCGATGGGCGTAAAGACGCAATTCGCCGTCATCTGGAGTCTTGGGATTTACCAGAAGGTGAGCGTTTTGAGGAAACTTTGGATGTCTATAAAAAATCCAATCCAGTTTTGATTCGTCGAAAAGAAGCTTCCAATCTTACTTTTGGGTTCTCTATGATGCTAAATCGTAAACTCAGCGAAGAGGAAAAAGAGGCTATGTATTGCCTGAACCATATTCTGAATGGAACTATGAGTTCTAGGATGTTTGGTAATGCCCGCAAAAAAGGCTTGG
>JBHAEP010000056.1:0-3345 GCA_041855665.1 Nanosynbacteraceae bacterium | reverse complement strand
TTATTTTAAACAAAAAAGTATCAAAAATCAAGATTACTTTTTCAGATTATCTAAAATCTCTGGAAAATCCTCATCTAGGAAATGATTCCTGTCCTTAAATTCGCAAAAAACAGCCCCCGGCAATTCTCGCTTAAAATAAGCAAACTCTGAAAAAGGAACTACAAAATCATCCTCGCTATGATAAATGAATATCTCCTCCGCAGAATCGAATAACTTATCACAAGAATTTAAAGCAAAACTTCCGTATTCCAAACCGCTAAACCCACCAGCTACCAAATGCATCTGCTGAACTTTCTTATTTAATGGATTTTCCTGCAAATATTTCGCCAAAAACATAGCGCCAAGACTATGCCCCACTAGCCGAACATCATCTCCAAAAAACGGAACCAACTTTTCAAATAAAATCTTCCATTCGTCATATTTTGCATTTGAAGAATTTGGCATAGACGGATATAAAACATCAACTCCCGGTAGATTTTTTGCTAGATTTTGACTCCAGCGCCCCTTTTTAAAGAGACGCTGGTAATCAATTTCTTTCTTCTTTAAATCTTCCAAATATTCCTCATAGCTATTAAAGCTATCGCCACCATGAAAAAAGAAAACTTGAGTCATTATTTTTTAGTTTTAGATGATGATTCTTTTACTTCCGGAGCTGAAATAATATTAGTTCCGCCTCTCAAAGCGTCAATTAATTCAACAGGGAAAAGCATCATAGTCTTCTGACTTGGCTCTGTAGATATTCGCTCCAAGGTAGCCAAAGTTCGTAGATTCAAAGCACCAGGAACTTCAGAGAAAACTTTCGCTGCATCGGCTAGGTTTTGAGCCGCAACCTTCTCTCCATCCGCATTAATAATCGTAGCTCGACGATCACGCTCGGCTTCAGCCTGCTTTGCCATAGCTCGCTTCAATTCAGCAGGAAGCTCAATATTCTGAATCCTAACAGTTTCAACATCAACACCCCATTGATCGGTTTGTTTGTCGACAATCTCTTTAATCTGCTGGCTAATCTCTTCACGATTAGAAAGAAGTTCATCAAGCTCGACATTTCCAGTTACGTCGCGAAGTGCAGCTTGCGCAAACTGACTAGTTGCATAAGAATAATTCGTAGTCTCTAAAACAGCCTTGTCAGCATTAACTACACGAATATAAACCACAGCATCAACCGCCGCAGTAACGTTATCCTTGGTGATAATCTCCTGTTTTGGCACGTCAATTGGCATTGATCGCATATCAACTCGAATCATCCTCTGAATAAAAGGAATTATAATTCGCAATCCTGGTTGACGAATTCCAGTGAATTTTCCTAAAGTCAAAATCACACCTCGCTCGTACTGATTAACGATCTTGACGGTTGCGAAAAATAGAATAATGGCAATAATTATAATATAAATCATGTAATCTCCTTTTTTATACTTTAACATATTTTGCTAGTTTTTTAAAACAAGATATAATGATACTATGTTGTCTAAACCTTTGGCGGAGATTTTACGCCCAAACAAACTTTCTGAAGTCGTGGGGCAAAAACACCTTCTAGCAGAAGATGGTATTTTAACTAAAATTATCGCCAGCAAAAAACCAACCAGTTTGATATTTTGGGGCCCTCCTGGCACTGGAAAAACTACCCTAGCCCGTATAATCGCTACTGAAACCAAGGCAGAATTTATTGAAATATCTGCAGTTACAAGTGGTAAAAAAGACATCGAAAAAGTAATCGAGCACGCTAAGCAAAACTGGAACTTGCAACTTAAAACAGTTTTATTCGTAGACGAAATCCATCGCTTCAATAAAGCCCAGCAAGATGCGTTTTTACCACATGTCGAATCAGGCTTGATAACATTAATCGGAGCAACGACCGAAAATCCCAGCTTTGAAGTTATAAGTCCCCTACTCAGCAGAACTAGGGTTTTAACCCTAAACCCTCATACAAAATCTGACGTTTTAGAAATTTTACAGCGTGGAATAAAATCTTTAAAAAGTAAAAACATCACAGAAGACGCCCTGGATTTTATCGCTGAAATATCTAGCGGGGATGCTAGATCTGCATTAGGAATTTTAGAGCTAGCCGCTGATATCTCAAATAATATTGATATCGATACCGCAAAAACCGCCGCACAGACCCGCACCGCTCGCTATGATAAATCCGGTGAAATGCACTACAATACAATATCAGCTTTTATAAAAAGCATGCGCGGTAGCAACGTAGAAGCGACTCTTTATTATTTAGCTCGCATGCTAGAATCAGGAGAAGACCCGAAGTTTATCGCCCGCAGGATGATTATTTTCGCCAGCGAAGATATTGGATTGGCTGGAAATGGCGCTCTTCAATTAGCTATCAATGCCTTTGACGCTGTAGATAAAATCGGCATGCCAGAAGCTAACTATATCTTATTCCACGTGGCAACAGCTCTAGCTAGGAGTCAAAAATCACGCCAAACTACAGATTATATGCATAAATTTCAAAATTTGGCGAAAAAATTCCCAGACGCTCCAATTCCATTACATTTACGAAATCCTGAAACTAAATTAATGAAAGATTTAGGCTATGGTCAAAATTATGAATGGAAAGCCAACTTCAAGCACAAAGATGGCTTCCTACCTCCAGAAGTCGAGAATGAACTAAAACAACCCTAGAAAAACTAGGGTTATTTTTATGAATTTAAGATTGTTTTGCCGCGCGCTTACGGTCGTTTGGATTCAAGAATCGCTTACGAAGGCGAAGGTTTTTTGGTGTAACCTCCAGAAGTTCGTCGTCCTCTATAAAGTCGATACATTGCTCTAGACTAAAATCCGTAAATGGAGTCAACTGAACCGTACCATCACTAGAAGAGCTGCGCATATTAGTTAACTGCTTGGCTTTGCAAACATTAATCTCTAGATCATCATGACGCTGATAAATACCAACAATCATACCTTGATAAACTTCAACACCAGGGCCAACCAAAAGTTCGCCACGAGATTCAGCATTCTGTAAAGCATACGGAGTTGTTACACCAGCCTCAGATGCCACCAAGGCACCGTTGCGAATCTTTGGAAGTTTTCCACCCATAGGCTGATAGCCGTGCGGCAAAGTATTCATAATCACCGTACCTTTTGTGGCAGTCAAAAGAATATTGCGAAGACCAATCAAAGCTCTAGTTGGCAAAATATACTCAATTCGAGTTGCGCCACTAGAAGTCTGTTCTTGCTTCACTAAAGCTGCGCGTCGGGCGCCAAGCTCTTGACTAATAGTACCGACAAACTCCGGCGCCACCTCAATCAAAAGCTCTTCAACAGGCTCTTTCGTCACGCCGTCTTCTTCAATTGTCACCACTTGCGGGCGACCAACTTCAAACTCAAATCCTTCAC
>JBHAEP010000055.1:0-3303 GCA_041855665.1 Nanosynbacteraceae bacterium | reverse complement strand
CCGCTTCTTGGGAAGATAAAAAATCCTCTAACGAAGAATCCACATCAAAGCTAGAAAACGCAATTTCGTATTTTGCTAACACAGCAACTTCAACCAACACAAAAGGTTTCACCGACTCACAAGGTTGGCGCGCCTTAGCATACAACGACAAACTTGGCGGACTAGATGATTCTGCATACAAATTCACCTTAGGGGTGACTGGACCATTATTTCAATTTTTCAGCAAAATACGCAATTTCGTAAATAAAGCAACTGGCAATAATGCTAACACCGCCTGCAAAATCATCAACCATGATGCAATGGATTGGGTTGAAGCGGGACTAAAAATCGTCGGTGGTGCATTTATCGGAGCAATCGCCGATCTCGCACTGGAAGCAATTATCGGAACCGTTTTAGGTAAGGCTCTTGAAGGCGTTCCTAATCTTCTTGCTGGCAAAATCGTCACCGAAAAGACACAAGGTGAAGATTACGGTAATGCTATAATTTCTGGAGCTGGATCTCTAATGAGCAAAAACACTATATCTGGCGGAGGAAGCCCTCTCACAAAAAGTGAAGCGGTAGCGTTTTATCTACAAAACGAAGACAGGATTGCAAAAGAAGGCGCTTACGAACGATCAACTCGAAGTCCGTTCGACGTTACGACTCGCCACACTTTCCTTGGATCGATCGTGAGTTCAATTTTACCATATAGTCAATCTTTGGCGAGTGTCGGCGGATTCATTCCTGCGATCTCATCAGTGGTTTCAAATTCGTTCGCAAGTATTTTGCCTGGTGCGAGCGCCGTAGATGCGGCAAATTTTGAAGCTAATATGAATTTATGCGAAGACGAAGACATTAAAAGTTTAAATATTGCAACTGATCCGTTCTGTAATCCTTACACTGGAATTTCCACCTCAACATTAAACAAGAGCACCGAAGAAGTGATTGAATATCTCGCTAATAAAGGTGAAATTGACACTACTACGGAAGATCCTATTTCTGCGATCACACCAAATTCAAAATTAAAAAGCTATTTAGCTAACTGCATGAATCGAGAAAATCCAATTGGTGTCGGTGAAGATCCAAACGCGATGGGTCTAGAATGCTCATCTGCAGCCAATCCTGATGTTGCGTATTATGCAGCGTATTTAACTGATGTTCGCATCCAGGATGGAATGGAATTAGACTACAAACCAATTGGCTCTTCATCATCTTCTTCAAATAATGGCGCTGGGCCATCTAGTGCGCAAATAGCAAACGCTAAAGGTAAATTTGCTAATCCAGTAGAAGGTGAAATGAATGTAACTTCTAAATATGGACCAAGATTCCTTGCAGCTGACGCCATAAATGGTAATCACCACAACGGGCTAGATATAGAAGCTGCTGAAGGCGTCCCAATTTACGCGTCTGCCGACGGAATTATATCAGATTCTAGCGGTGACGAATCTTGGGGTTGCGGACCAAATCTAGTCGTAATTAACCATAAAGAAGCAACAGGTTCAGATATCGACACTATGTATTGTCATATGAGTAAATCATATGTTAAATCCGGAAATAAAGTCAAAAAAGGTGATATGATCGGTCGATCCGGTGGCTTGAATGGCACTGGAACACCGTTTGCGGCTCATTTACACTTCGAAATGTATGTAGGACGAGCAGGATTTAAAGGAAAACATTTTGATCCACTAACAATATTAGGAAAGGAATAATAATGAAAAAATTTTTAAAATCAATATTTTTAATCTTTATTATACTTTTCTCTATGAGTAATCAAGTTTATGCTACAGACAAATTCGACGAAGAATTTTTTAACTTAAACGATATCATTTACTACGATGCAGGAGAAAGATGTATTGAAGCAGGCGGCGGATCATCAACATTAGTTGGTGGAAGTATACCAGAGCAGATCTGGAACTTCTTAAAAGCTGAGGGTTTTTCAGACGAATCAACTGCAGGAATTATGGGCAATTTTTACGCCGAAAGTACTTACGATCCATCCAAAATTCAAAACAATGGAGCCGGCCCCGCAGCTGGATTAGCCCAATGGGAAAGTTGGTCAGCCAAATCTGGTCGCTGGTTAAATATGTCAAACTATGCCAAAGAAAAAGGTAAAGACTGGACTGATCTACAATCACAGTTAGAGTGGGTGATAAAAGAATTAGAAGGCGCCGACCCAACAACTGTATCTAAATTATCCAAATATGGAGGTATTGACGGACTTAAAAAAATGACCGATATTCGTAAAGCCGTAGAAGCCTTTGAAATATCCTTTGAGCGCGCAGGTACACCTCGATGGGAGGTTCGTTATCAGGCTGCAGAAGAAGCCTACGCAACTTTCAAAGGATCAAGTAGTACTTCATCGGGATCAGGTAAATATACTTTCATAGGCGATTCAATAACTGTAGGTGTTAAAGCTGAGCTAGAATCAACGTTTAACGGATCATTAGTTAATGCATATGTCGGACGTGGTATATCATCAGCTGGTTCTAGCGGCGATAGCGTTTTGGATTTTATTAGCAATAATCAATCTGGTCTAACAGACACAATAGTTTTTAATATAGGCACAAATGATAATTTCCCGGTAGATAAAGCTAAAGAAATGCTAGAAAAAGTCAAAGGTAAAAAAGTCTATATAGTAAATAGTTTTGCGCTTGGTGGAAGTGCTAATTTCGAGACTATAAATCAAAATATCAAATCAGCAACATCAAGTTATAATAACGTGAAAATACTAGACTGGAAATCGCATGCCGAATCAAATGGGGGGCGAGAATCTCTGTATGAAAGTGACGGATATCATTATAATGCAACAGGAAAATCTACTTATATTGAATTTCTGAAAAAATCACTATCTAATTCTGGAAGCTCAGGAAGTTCATGTAGTGGCGGAAATTTAGAAAGCGGATCAACAATCAGCGAACGCGCGATCGAACTTGCGTGGCCAGAAAATCAACAAAATCGAGCCTATTCTTTCGAAATAACAGATAAGCAAAAAGAAGCCCTCATTCAAACAAACCTAATAAATTATGGTGATTCATGGGTTAGAAAAGGCGCCAGTTGCGACGCATTCGTTTCTATGGTAATGTCAACTACTGTCGACAAAGAATACGCCAAATATTGCTGCGGCGTGGTTAATCTATCAAAATATATGCGCGAAAACCCTGACAAATATGAAAAAATTGAATATAATGGAACAACCAGCAATATGCAGCCTGGAGATATTATCGCAGCCGGAACAGGTGGTGGACCAGCCGCCCATATTGAGATTTACGTAAAAATCAACGGTGAAGACAAAGTTGCTAACGGTGGTTATAGCCGAACAACTGG
>JBHAEP010000054.1:0-5952 GCA_041855665.1 Nanosynbacteraceae bacterium | reverse complement strand
CCACACCTTTTACATGGCAAACCTTCCCTAGCGTAAACATTAGCAAAATCTAAATATTTCCCTCTTTCACCTTTAGCGTTGACGTAGTTTTTATTCGTACTACCGCCTGCTTGAATCGAAAAGGCTAAAATTTCGCGAATACTTTCATATAACTTCGCTATCTTTTCGTTAGAAATTTCATTCACTCGTAATTTTGGATTAATCTTTGCAGCCCACATACTTTCATCGGCGTAGATATTTCCAAGACCAGCCAAAACAGTCTGATCCAGTAGAGTAGCTTTAATATTTGATTTTTGACGTCGAGCGAGACGCTCTTTAAATACCTCAAGCGTAAAACTATCATCCAGCGGCTCAGGTCCAACTTTTTTCATAAAATCAAGATTCTCGACCTCTGGAGTTGGTACTAATTTCATCCAGCCAAATTTACGCTGATCATTAAAAAACAGCGAGTCATTATCATCCAATTTCAATTCAACGCGCGTCGACTTATCAGGCAGGTTATGAATTAGCGAATCGGTCGGATGTCCTGCACCAAAGCGACTTTCTTCTCCAACAAAAACCAACTGTCCAGTCATTTTGAGATGAACGGCAATAGTGTAATTCGACGATAAGTCAATCAGCAGGAGCTTGGCACGACGACGAACTTTTACAATCTTAGACCCTTTAACAAACTTATCCGTTGAAACTTTGTCATTTGGCCAGCTTTTTGGAGAATCATAGAGTTTTACCTCTTTGATTTTTTTACCTCGAATCAGTTTATTAAGACCAGATCTAACAGTTTCTACCTCTGGAAGTTCAGGCATTTCTAATAATCTCCTCAATCTGAATAATTGTGTTTTTTACATCACCCTGAAAATGAACAGTATTAATACCTAGGGCTTGCGCACCTCGACAATAATCCAACTGATCATCAACAAATATACACTCATCAGGCAATAGATTTAACCTCTCTAGCATGATCTGGTATATCTCAGGCTGTGGCTTCACCACACCAACCTGGTAAGACAACACCACTTGATCGAATAGCTTCATTCTATCCTCACCAAAAAGCTCAACTGTTCGATCCCGACCAGCATTACTCAAAAAACCAATCTTAAAATCAGATTTTTTCTGTTCAATAAAGTCAAACAGTTGATCATTTACAGATCTTTTATCCATTTCGGCTTGAACCTCACTTGGTGTAATTCCAATAATTTCCGCCATCTGCGAAATAAACTCATCATGTCGCTTAATTCCAGCATCAACCATCCTACCCCAGGTTTCGACTAGCTCACGTTTTTCATCGTCATCGGAAAAATGGCGGGCTTTAAAATCTAGCCAACCATCACCAATTAATACTCCATAGCAATCAAAGATTATTGCTTTAATCATTAAAAATTATAGTCCAATCCCACGAATTAATGGCATACCATCAGGGATTTGTTCCGCAAAAAGGCTACCTACTTGGTCTTTACTAGCCCTGAAAGATCCAGGTGAACCACCACAAGTTGACATCCAAAGTCTCTGAACTGGCTCACCTGCGGCTAGAACTTCAAATTCATAAACTCGGCCAGTTGCACAAATACCTCGGGTATCATCTTTCTCGCCAGTAAATGGTGTCCCTAGAGTCATATTGGCTTTATCTAGAGCATGGACAAATTGATCGTAAGCCGCTGAATTGTTATCAAGACGAATGGCGTTCAACTCTTTATCTAGATACCCCTCGTAAGTTACTAGGCTGCGTGAATTTGGACCAACCGTAATCTGATAGGATCGGAAATTTTCATCAGCCACAATTGGACCACGAACTGTCATTCTAACTGAATGATTGCCATCAAGCGACAACAAAGCATCCCTAGCTACGTCAACTTGAGACACTTGACTGTCATTAGCTTTTCCGCTGTTGCTAATTATAGCCCTACCAATAGTTACAACTACCGTGATAATGATGATTATGATCAATGCGGCCAAGATAAAAGGTATAGCGCGCTGAAATTTACTACTTCTCATAGCTTAATTATATCACTAAAACACCTAAAAGCAATTTAGCTAAATCTAGCTAATCACCCCTGTACTACCCCAGCCATCGGTGTTACGATCAGTAATCTCAAGAGCGTCGACTTCTTGCCAGTCAACTCGACAGCAAGGCGCAACCACCAACTGTGCAACCCTCATACCATTATTTATTTCCACGGCGTCCTCGCTAAGATTAATTAAACCAACGCCGATCTCGCCCCGATAATCGCTGTCGATCGTGCCAACTCCATTAATTAAACTAACGCCATTTTTCATACTAAAGCCACTCCTAGACCGAACCTGCGCCTCATAACCAATTGGCAAAGCAATACCAATTCCTGTTGGAATTAAAGCTCTTTCTCCGGGCTCTAGAACTACAGACTCATCTAGACACGCCACTAAATCACAGCCTGCTGAACCCGAAGTTTGATATTTTGGAATTCGAGCACCTTCGCGCATTACAAAAAGCGGAATTTTTAATTTTTCCATTTTTATAATTCTCCCCAATTATTGCCAATACCAACATCAACTTTTAATTTAATATCTAGTTCTGGCGCAATATTTTCCATGATTTTTTGTAATTTGGACGCTACTTTTTCAGAATCTTCCGGACTACACTCCAGCAGAATACTGTCATGAATCTGTAAAATCTGCTCACTGACATCACCAAGCTCCTCATCAACCCGAATCATCGCCCGCTTCATCAAATCAGCTTCAGTCCCCTGAATTGGCATGTTGGCTGCAGCTCGCTCGGCACTACTTCGGACCATAAAATTACTGCTGTTTACATCTGGAGTTTGTCGACGGCGACCATAAAAAGTTTGCACATATCCAAGTTCCCTGGCTTGCTTCAATGTTTGATTAATGTATTCTCTAATTGGACGGCGAAGTTCAAAATATTGTTCAATAAATTCCTTAGCCTGATAAAATCCCATTCCCGTTGCAGCCGCTAGTCCATGCGGGCTCATGCCATAAAGTACGCCGAAATTAATCACCTTAGCATCGCGTCGCTGATCTTTCGTAACCTCCTCGAGTGGAATTCCATAAACTTCGCTGGCAGTTTTAGTATGAATATCAATTTCATCATTAAAGTCTTGAATTAATTTTTTATCACCAGCCAAAACAGCCGCTAGTCGCAACTCAAACTGACTGTAGTCAGCACTAACAAACACCTTGCCTTCGCTTGGAATAAAAGCCTGGCGAATCAAGCGTCCGCGCTCAGAGCGAATTGGGATATTCTGTAAATTTGGATTAATCGAAGAAAGTCGACCAGTTGCGGCTCCATCTTGATTAAAAGTTGTATGCAATCGATCGTCCTCATCAGCCAAATCTGGCAGCGCATCGATATAAGTATTTTTCAACTTAGATATCTCGCGGAATTGGTGAATTAAATCTATAATCGGATGAACTCCACGAAGCTTATCTAATGTTTTTTGATCGGTGCTAAATCCATTACGATTCTTTTTAATTCCAGTTGTCGGAAGATTTAATTTCTCAAACAAAACTTCTGATAATTGCATTGGGCTAGCAACATTAAATTCAGTTTCTGAAAAAGTATAAATTTTTTGCTCAATATCAGCAATTTCATCTGATAATTTTTGGCTCATCTCACTGAGCATCCGTTTATCCAAACGAACTCCTCTTTGTTCCATCTTGAATAAATGATAAACCAAAGGAAAGTCATAATTTAGAGCAATATTTTTAACTTCTGGAAGATTTTCCAACGCTTCTTTTTGCCAAAGACCAACCTTCATCAAAGCCTGAAGTTCCTCAATGTCACTATTTATTTCCTCACCCAAAAGTGCCGACAAACTCCTGTCTCGACGAAGTGGATCAATCAAAAAAGCCGCCTGACGCACATCCCAACCATTCCACTCTTTAAACTCCAGACCAAGACGACTAGTTTGATGCAAAAAATCCTTGCCATCATAAACAAAGATCTGACTTTGAGATAGCTTTTGAATAATTTCATCAGAAAAATCTACAATATTAATTCTACTTGCTCGCTCGCCAGTAAGTCCGACTAAGATTTGCTTCTCCGACAAAACAACCGCCTGAATATCATCAACAAGCTTCAAATTCCAGTCCACTTCCCGAAGCTCAACCTCATGTTGAACCTCAGTATAAATCGTAGAATCTTCAGTGATTTGCATATGATCTGGAAGTCTTTTCACTAGAGAATTAAACTCTAATTTATGCAGAATATCTTTCACTTTTGATAGATCACAATTTTCAATACTAGCTCGATCCCAATCCAATTCCACGGGAGCATCAGTCCAAATTTTACCAACTGCTTTTGTAATATAAGCTGAATCTTTACCAGCAATAAGTTTTTTCTGAACTGCTGGCTTAATTTCGTCGATATGTTCATAGATTCCATCAAGTGTCTGATATTCGTTTAAAAGCTGAGTAGCTGTTTTGTCGCCCACTCCAGGAACTCCAGGAAGATTATCACTAGAGTCACCTTTTAGCGCCTTATAATCCAAAAACTGATCCAGCCGAATCCCATACTTTTTTGAAAAACCTTCAACATCAAACTTCTCAATATTGGCAAGACCATTCTTCAAAGCATAAACAGAAGTATTTTCATCAATCACCTGAAGAGCATCCAAATCACTAGTTAAAAGACAAGTTTCATAGCCTTTTTTGCCAGCCTGCACAGCAAAAGTCCCTAAAAGATCATCCGCTTCATAATCATCAAGCTCATAAAGTGGCCACCCAAAAGCTTCAAGTAGCTGATACAAAACTGGAATCTGATCATAAAAATCCTGTGGAGCCTTTTTCCTGCCCGCTTTATATTCTGGATAAATTTCGCGGCGGCGGCGAATATTTGTACCTTTTTTATCCCAAGCCACTACAACAAAATCAGGTTCAAGTTTTTTAATAAGTTCAATTGCAAGACTAGCAAATCCAAAAACTCCACCAGTCGGAGTGCCATCTTTTGTACTCAACCCAGGCATAGCATAGTATCCCCGATAAAACACCGACTTGCCGTCGATTACTGCCAATCTTTTCTTCGTCATATCTTATATTATAACACTGCCAGGCCATCATCATCTTCTTGAGTTTTTTAAAAAATGATGTTATAATAGCAATTGGTCTAAACCTAGACTGATTCATTTTGCTGAACAATCAGCACGTACATTAGAAAGAAGGTCCAGATGCTTGCCGCTTCCCAGCGCCTAGATCGCCTTAAGACTAGCCTACCCGAAATACGAAGTCGAATTGATCTCTTTAGAAGCATGCTTGATAGCATAAATATGTCTATCAATAAGATGTCAAAAGAAGATCAATACGCTGATGATATACACTATCTAAACGATCTAAAGCACTACGCTAATAACTCTGGTCGCAGCATAACGGAAGCTAGTGAAGATTTTATCGATGAAAATAACAAAAAAATCACTCGAAAAAATCATCAACTCAAGCCCCGTAATCATGATGAAAATCATCAATTTATCGAAAGGATCCAAGAATCACTTTGGATCGAAGAGTCTAGACTCAAAGGATTAATTGATGTACTTGATTTTTGCAACGTCGAGACTACCCATCGCGACACCGCAATCATCACTTTTCATGTTAACGAAAATAGAGTTCACATCTACTACGGAGGAGAGTTAACTCCTAAAAATGATGAAGAAGCTGCCCAAACCAGTGGAATTATCAGCGACGAAGATCAGGCAGGAGGTGTTTTCAATAAAAAGAAAACGCACGGTCATATTACAGTTAAATCTGACGGTATCCTTGTATACCATCGACCGCCCTTTGCTGAGAAACCTAAATTTCAATACTACTTGGAAGATGGAGGATCTCGTATCTGGCCTGCTCAACCGTCATGGCTTATTGAAGCTTTTTCCGAAAAGTCTTAAATTAAGCCAACCCGCCCCTTGATAAAAATTCAAGGGGCATTTTCTATGCTATGATAATATTATGAGCACACCAAGACAAACAATCATT